>CAZFTH010000279.1:0-1986 GCA_964521745.1 uncultured Peptostreptococcaceae bacterium | reverse complement strand
AAGCTAAAGCGATAGCTAAATATGTAAGAACTTCTCCACGTAAGGCTGGACAAATTTGCTCTTTAGTAAGAGGAAAAAACGTAGATGAAGCACTTGCAATATTAAAATACATGCCGCAAAAAAGCGCGGGTATCATTGCTAAAGTTGTAAAATCAGCTGCTGCAAATGCGGAAAACAATATGAATATGGACTCTAAAAAACTCTATGTTTCTGAAGTTTACGCAAACCAAGGACCAACGCTTAAGAGATTTATGCCAAGAGCTCAAGGTAGAGCTACAAGCATTAGAAAAAGAACAAGTCATATTGGCGTTGTTGTAAGAGAAAGATAATAGTAGATAGGAGGGAAAAGAATGGGTCAAAAAGTAAACCCACATGGACTTAGAGTCGGTATTAATAAAGACTGGGATTCAAAATGGTTTGCAAATAAAGGAGACTTTGCTGCTTTTTTACAGGAAGATTTTGAAATCAGAAAAGCATTAAAGAAAAAGCTTTATTTGTCAGGCGTTCCTAAAATAGAAATCGAAAGATCAGGAAATAAAGTTAAGCTTAACATCTATACTGCTAAGCCAGGAATGGTTATAGGAAAAGGTGGACAAGGCATCGAGGAAATCAAAAAAGAAATCCAAAAGATGACTGCAAAGCAAATCTTTGTAAACATCATAGAGGTAAAAAGACCTGAAATAGATTCTCAACTAGTAGCTGAAAATATAGCACTTGCACTTGAAAGACGTGTTGCTTTTAGAAGAGCTATGAAACAAGCTATGCAAAGAGCAATGAGATCAGGAGCAAAAGGTATCAAAGTTCAAACTGCTGGAAGACTTGGTGGAGCTGAAATGGCTAGAACTGAAGGATACTCTGAAGGCAATGTGCCACTTCATACATTAAGAGCAGATATCGATTATGGATTTGCTGAAGCAGATACTACTTACGGAAAACTAGGTGTTAAGGTTTGGATTTGCAAGGGAGAAATTCTTCCTACAAGAAAAGGACCAAAAAGAGAATTAGATTCAGTTATGCCTAGAGAAGAAAAGAAAAAACCAAGAAGAAGAGATGACGGATTTAATAGAAGAAATGATAGAGGGCAAGGCGACAGAAGAAATTCTCAAAGAGCCCCAAGACCTTCTAGTAATTAGTTCTAGTCAAAGGAAGGAGGAAAAAATATGTTAATGCCAAAAAGAGTTAAGCGTCGTAGAGTTCATAGAGGCAGTATGGCAGGTAAAGCTCAAAAAGGTAATACCATAACATACGGTGATTATGGCCTAGTGGCACTTGAGCCAGCTTGGATCACATCGAATCAAATAGAAGCAGCCCGTATCGCTATCAATAGATCAGTAAGAAGAGGCGGTAAGGTATGGATAAAAATATTCCCTCATAAGCCTGTAACACAAAAACCGGCTGAGACTCGTATGGGTGCTGGTAAAGGTTCGCCTGAATACTGGGTAGCGGTAGTAAAGCCTGGTAGAGTAATGTTTGAAATGTCAGGGGTATCTGAGGAAAAAGCAAGAGAAGCAATGAGATTAGCTATGCACAAATTACCTATTAAGTGTAAATTTGTCAAGCGCGAGGAAACAGAAGTAAAGGGTGGTGAAGCTGATGAAAGCTAAAGAGTTAAGAGATATGACTGTTATTGAACTTGGATCTAAACTCAACGAACTTAAAGGTGAACTCTTTAACCTTCGTTTCCAGTTGGCTACAGGACAGCTAGACAATCCGGTTAAACTAAGATTTATAAGAAAAGATATTGCACGTGTTAAGACCATCCTTAACGAAAAACAAACGGCTAACGCATAAGCCTTTGGGAAAGGAGGATATAAATGAACAGAGAAACAACTAGAAAAACGAGAATTGGATACGTTACTTCAGATAAAATGGATAAGACTGCTGTAGTATCTATAGTAGAACTAGTACGTCATCCTCTATATGGCAAAGCAGTTAAGAAGACTGTTAAGTATAAAGCTCATGACGAAGAAAATACTTGTAAAATAG
>CAZFTH010000278.1:0-1987 GCA_964521745.1 uncultured Peptostreptococcaceae bacterium | reverse complement strand
CTCAGACAAAAGCTGTATCTGGTTCAAACTACTGCGATATAGGATTTGATATAGATAAAAGAACTGGAAAAATAATAATCGTAAGTGCAATAGATAATTTAATCAAAGGCGCATCTGGACAAGCTGTCCAAAATATGAACCTTATGTTTGGCTTAGATGAGCATATAGGTATCAATCAGCTTCCTATGTGGCCATAGAAAGGAGATACCTATGAATAAATATATAGTAATAGATGGAGGAGTAAGCTCTCCAAAAGGCTTTCTTTCCAGCGGAATTCACAGTGGAGTCAAAAAAAGTGGAAAAAACGACCTTAGCCTAGTATATAGCGAGGTTCCTGCATATAGCTGGGCAATGTTTACTACCAATAAAGCCTGCGCCGCTCCTGTCACTTTATCAAAATCTCATATCCAAGATCAAAATATCCAAGCAATAGTAATAAATAGTGGCAATGCCAATGCCTGCACCGGTCAAAAAGGGCTAAGTGATGCCTACGAAATGGCTACGGTGACAGCAAGTGCTCTAAATATTGCTCCTCAAAATGTAATTGTATCTTCAACTGGACTAATAGGCCTACCTCTTGAGATGGATAAAATAAAAGCAGGAATAACTAAAGCCGTGAGTGTTCTATCAGCAAAAGGAAGCGAGGAAGCTGCAAAAGGCATAATAACTACAGATGCTCACCTAAAAACCATAGCTGTGCAAGTAACTATAGACAATAAAATCGTAACTATAGGTGGCATGGCAAAAGGCTCTAGAATGATACATCCTCAAATGGCAACTATGCTCAGCATAATAACTACAGATGCTAATATAGATAAGGCTTACCTCAAATATCTTCTTAATGACACTACTGAAAAAACCTACAATATGATATCCATAGACGGTGATACAAGCACAAATGATATGGTGGCTGTTATGGCAAACGGCAAGGCTTGTAATAACGAGCTAAATGCAAATCATTCAGAAGTACAAAGCTTTGCAAATTCCTTTGCCTTTGTAAATGAATACCTAGCAAAATCTATTTTGACCTCTAATCTTGTCAAAACTTCACTGTTTGGAGAGGAGAGCAATTGGGGCAGAATCCTCTGCAGTATAGGCTACTCTGGAGCTCAGTTTGATATGGATAAATTAGAAATCAGCCTTGTAGGAGATAATAAAGAAACGATAAAAATAGTCGAAAATGGTCAAAGCACAGTATTTTGCAAGGAATCAGCAAAAAAGCTTCTCAAAGAGAGAAATATAACTATCCTTGTAGACTTCAAAACAGGCAGTCAAAACTCTATTGCTTGGGGCTGTGACCTATCACATGATTATGTAAAAATAAACTCTAGCCATATAAGTTAGGAGGAAAAATTCATGATAAATCAGCTTACTCCTCAGCAGAAAGCTCATGTACTGCTTGAGAGTCTATCCTATATCAAAACCTTTCATAAACAGATAGTAGTAATAAAATACGGTGGAAACGCTATGATTAACAATCAGCTCAAGGAATGCGTAATTAGAGATATTGCTCTTCTTAAGTACATAGGAATAAACCCTGTAATAGTGCATGGAGGAGGGCCTGAAATAAATGAACTAATGACTCTTTACAACAAAAAACTAGAATTTATAAATGGTCTTAGAGTGACAGATGAAGAAACTATGAAAATCACTGAAATGGTACTCACTGGCAAAATAGCCCCTGAGATAGTCTCTCTATTTAGCAATCACGACATCAAAGCTCTTGGGCTTAGCGGAAAAGATGGAAATATCATAAATGCCAAGCAAAAAAGCGAGGAGCTGGGATTAGTCGGTGAAATCACTACAATAAATCCAGAGCTTATCCTATCTGTCATAGAAAAAGGCTATGTCCCAGTAATTTCACCTATAGGAATAGGTGTAAATGGAGAAAGCTACAATATAAATGCTGATGAAGTCGCAGGAAAAGTAGCTATAAGTCTAAATGCTAAAAAACTCATTCTTATAACAGATGTAGCTGGTGTGCTTG
>CAZFTH010000277.1:0-1996 GCA_964521745.1 uncultured Peptostreptococcaceae bacterium | reverse complement strand
GACCAAGCCTTTTTTGACGGGGTTTTCTTGAAGATATTTCTTTAATCTTACTAACTGACTCACTTATATCCTCATCTAAATAAAATCCATTAAAACCATCCCACATATACATTTCTAAATCACTTGTTTTTGTTGTAATTACTGGGATTCCACAGCTGGTGCTCTCAACAAATTTTGTTGGGAAGCCTGCATTTGTTAACCGATTTCTTTCTCTTATAAAAATACTAAAATCACTTTGTTTTAGTTCTTCAATACTCTTTTGATGTGATAGACGCCCTAAAAAAACAATTCGGTTGCCTAATGCTTGTAGCATTTCTTTGTGTTCAGGATAATAATCAAGATAACCATCAATAGTAAGCCCTATAATTTTAAATTCATAATTCGTATATTCCTTTAGTGAATATAAAACCTCCACTAGTTTGTTAATTTTATCTTTATTCTTCCCAGGACTACCTGAGTATACGAATTTTAATTTATCATAAGGAATATTGCTTTGGTAGACATTCCATTTCTCTTCATTAATGTCTACCAAGGGTGGAACACGTAAAATATTTCTATTGTTTTTATAGTAATTTTCCAAGTATGAACTTATAACAATCAATCCATCTAATCTTTTTTGAATAATTCTCATTCTTAAAAATGAATCAATCCCTTTAATAATCATAAATAATAAATTTGTACCTTTTGTACTGTACCACTCTGTACAATCAGCTAAGATTTTAATATCATGTTTGGCACAATATTTTTTCAAATTATACAATGCTATTGAAGGGTAATTGTATGCAATAATTGCTTTGATATCTTTATATTTATTTTCAATTTTATTAATAAATCTAATACTGGTTAAGAAACTTAACCAGTCGTTTATTTTTTCTGGATAAGGTATTGACCAGCAATCAAAACCTTGGATATTTCTATAAGTTGTCGAAATATCTTCATCAAACCTCAATGTTTTATCGATATCAACAAATACTACATCGTAACCTAACTCTCTAATGGCTTTCCCATTACTTAGTACTCTATGAGCAGCTGCATTTTTATCTGGCAGTTCAAAACCACCCACATATAGAATTGTTCCTTTTGACATATCACAAATTCTCCCTATACCATTCTATTGCTGCTTCAATTCCTCTTTCAAAACTCCAACTAGGATCATATCCAAGCATCTCTTTCGCTTTACTAATATCAGCATTACTATGCTTTATATCACCTTTTCTATCTGGTCCAAAGATTGGTTCAATGTCTTTCCCAAGAGCTTTACAAAGAGAATTGTATACATCAATCAGATATTCTCTTCCACCATATGCGATATTAAAAGCTTCTCCAGCAACTTCAGATGATGCCTTACATGCTCTCAAATTAGCTTCAATAACATTTTCAATATAAGTAAAGTCTCTACTTTGCTTTCCATCGCCATTTATTGTGGGCTGTTCGTTATTAAGCAGTTGCTTAATAAACTTTGGAATTACTGCTGCATATGCGCCGTTAGGATCCTGTCTTTTTCCAAATACATTAAAATATCTCAACCCATAAGTGTCTAGCCCATAAAGTTTTGAATATAGTTTGCCATATTCTTCATCAACCATTTTAGTCAAAGCATATGGTGATAATAGATTTCCTTCTCTTCCCTCTTGTTTTGGGAGATTAGGCTCATCCCCATAAACAGAAGAACTAGAAGCGTAAACAAACTTCTTCACTCCGTTATGTCTAGCAGCCTCCATCATGTTAAGTGTTCCTCTAATATTTATTTCTTCATACAGTAGAGGCATCTCAATACTTCTAGGAACACTCCCCCACGCAGCTTGATTAAGAACATAATCCACGCCTTCACAAGCCTTTATACATGTATCTAAATCTCTGATGTCCCCTTTTATGAATGTATAGTTTGGATTGTCAATAAATAAGTCCACATTGACTTGTTTACCATTTGAAAGATCATCTAGACATCTAACCTTATAACCTTTATCTAATAAAACCTCGCACAAGTTGGAGCCAA
>CAZFTH010000276.1:0-2020 GCA_964521745.1 uncultured Peptostreptococcaceae bacterium | reverse complement strand
CTAAAGGGATTATAAGTCATAAACTTAATAACCCCTTAAATTTATATTCTAGATAAATGCCTGAAGATATAGCATAATAGCTGCAAATACAGCAATAATACCCATCAATGGCATAATGAACTTAAGCCATTTGTCATATGTTACGTCAACCATAGATAGAGTTACTAGAATTAACCCTGTTGGTGTAATAAATGCCATTAGACCTTGACCATATTGGTAAGCACTTACGATTACTTCTCTTGGTATACCTACTGTATCAGCAAGAGGAGCCATGATTGGCATAGAAAGTACTGCTAGTCCTGAAGATGAAGGTATGAAGAATCCAAGCACTAAGAATACTACAAGCATTATAAGTGCAAATATTCCGCCATTCATACCACCAACGACATTTGTCGCTCCGTTTAGTATTGAGTCAGAAATTAGTCCGTTGTCCATAATTATATTAACAGCTCTTGCAACTCCTATTGTAAGTCCAACTCCTACAAGCTCAGATGCACCAGTAACAAACTCTGATACAGCTTTCTTTTCTCCAAGTCCTGAAAGGAAACAGATGATGATACCAACAACAAAGAATAGGGCTGTCATTTCTAAGAACCACCAATCTTGTGTTGATACTCCCCAAATCATAACTGCAAATGAAAGTGCAAATATAGATAGCATTAACTTACGTTTTGCTGTAAATTCTGGCACTTCTTTATTTTCATGTAAGAATCTTTTCTCTAAATCAGCTTTTTGAGAATAAATAAGTGACTTAGAAGGATCTTTCTTAACTTTTTCAGCATACCTAACAATATAAACTACAGTAATTATAGTAGCAATAACAAGTCCCGCACCTCTAAATGCTATACCATTCATAAATGAAATACCAGCAGCATTTGAAGCTATTACTGATGAAAACGGGTTAACAGTTGAGAACATAGTACCTATAGAAGAACCCATATATAAAGCAGCTATACATACTATTGCATCATATCCTGCTACCATAAAGACTGGAACAAGTATTGGATATAGAGCAATCGTTTCCTCAGCCAAACCAAAAGTAGTACCTCCAAGTGATATTAAGAAAGTAACTATTATTATAAGTAAATATTCTTTTCCTTTTGTTAATCTAGATAAACTAGCAAATCCAGCATCGAAAGCCCCACTGTTATTTAAAATTCCAATGATTCCTCCGATGATAAGTACGAAAATCATAATGTCTATTGTTTCATAAACACCTTCAATAGGTGCCTTTATAAGCTCCATAATCCCTTGAGGATTGCTCTCTAATTCCTGATAAGTGTTAGGAATAGCAACTGGCTTATAAATACTTCCATCTGTGAATTTTTCTACATCAACTTGAACTCCAAGCTGATCTAATGTGCTTTGAGTAGCTTCAAGCTCCTGTGTTTCTCCATCTGGAGTAGTCACTACAAATGCTTGAACTGACTCATCAAATAATAGCGTTGAATACTTTCCTGCTGCACAACGTGAGTAAGTGCTGCAGCTAAAATTAATACAATAAATAATACCGTGTAGGCAGTAGGGAAACTAAGTTTCTTCTTCGTCCCAGTACTTGACATAAATATTTCCTCCTTGTATAAATTGTTATTACAGAAATTATTTATTTAATTTATACAATTAAGTCTTAATTATAATTAATAGTTTCAAAAATATTATTTACTGCATTAACAGCTTTAAATATAGAATTTACTGCTAAAACTATAATTATTTACTATATGTATAAATAAGTTAAAAAATTGAAATTTTTTGAACATTTAATAATTTCTATATGTATAACTATTTTATATCAAAACCTTAAAATATTCAGTCGCCTAGGTAACATTATACCCTCAATAAAAGTTAACAAAATTTAATAATATAATTATATTGGAATATTTGTAAGCGATTTAAGCGCATCTATATCATTGATTATTATTTCTTTCCCACTAATAGTTATATAGGCTTTTTCCTTGAATTTATTCATTATTTTTGTCACTGTTGCTCTATTTAATCCTATTCTGTTTGCAATTTCTTCATG
>CAZFTH010000275.1:0-2039 GCA_964521745.1 uncultured Peptostreptococcaceae bacterium | reverse complement strand
GTGACCATGCTCCTTTTGTTGAAAGAGGAATCCCTTATGGATACTTCGAAGCTACAAACTGGCATTTAGGTGATATGGATGGATATACTCAAACTGAAAAACACGGTGAAATCTGGCATACAGAAAATGATAATCTAGATTTTCTAGAAAGAGAGTTTCCAGGTAGAGTTGAAGAAAGATTAATGACTTTCTCAAATACACTTACTGAGCTAGTACTAAACTTTAATCCAGCAGAATATAATTCTGTAAAAATTAAAATAGGTAAAGACGAAATCAAAAATAATGGAAAGTCTGAAAAAGCAGCTAAAAAACCATTTATAAAAGAAGGTAGAGCTTTAGTTTCACTTGATGTTATAGAAAAAGCTATGAAGCTAGAGGTTTCAGTTTCAAATAACGAAAAAGAACTTACTATCAACAAAAATGGAAAAACTGTAGTATTCGACTTAGATACAGAGAAAACCTATGACAAAGATTCAAAAGCAGTGATTACTGAAGATGGTGATATCTTTGTAGCTGTAAATGAAATTGCTAAGGTTTTAAATGGCAATGTTAAGTGGGATGCGAAGGACAAATCAGTGGAAATAGTTTACTAGATAAATATAAATTTTAAGTACTCCATTTGGTAGGAAGTAGATAATTAATTTATCTACCAAACTCCAATATAATGTGGTTACACATTAAAAAGAGCTTGCAAATTTGCAAGCTCTTTTTTACTATAATTAAACTTTCATAGTGCAATATTAGAATCTGTATTTCTCATATTTATTCTATTGCTCTATCTGAATATATTTTTAATGCTCTTCATTTTTTCTTTCTTCGATAATTTTCTGTGCTAACTGACTAGGAACTTCATCATATCTTTCAAATTCCATCTCAAAATAACCTTTTCCTTGAGTCATAGCCTTTAGGTCAATAGCGTACTTAAAAGTTTCTGATTGTGGAGCTTCTGCCATAATTATTTGCTTAGTTCCTTTGAAAGGCTCCATTCCAAGTACCTTACCACGTTTCTTGTTGATATCTCCCATGATATCTCCCATAAATTCTTCAGGAACTACAATCTTAAGTTTCATTACTGGCTCTAGAAGTACTGGTTTAGCTTCTTCCATACCTTTTTTAAATGCCATATTAGCAGCTAACTTAAACGCCATCTCTGATGAGTCAACATCATGGTAAGAACCATCATACAGTACAGCCTTTATGTTTGTAACAGGGAAGCCTGCTAGTATTCCTTTTTCCATAGACTCTTTAAGTCCCTTTTCTACAGCTGGAATATAGGATTTTGGTACAGAACCTCCAAATATTTCCTCTGCAAACTCAAATGACTCTGTTGATGGGCCAAATCTAATTTTAACATCTCCATACTGTCCATGCCCGCCACTTTGTTTCTTGTGCTTACCTTGGACATCGGCCTTACCTTTTATAGTCTCTCTGTAAGGAACTTTTAAATCAAGTAACTTAACCTCAACACCAAATTTATCTTTTAATTTATCTTTCAATGAGTTAACGTGAATCTCACCTTGCACCCCTAGAACAGTTTGCTTAGTCTCAGCATTTCTTTCCCATGTAAATGAAGGATCTTCTTCCATCAACCTTTGTAATCCTGAAGATATTTTTTCTTCATCCCCTTTATTAGTTGGCTCTACTGCAACAAGCATCTGAGGTTTTGGGAAAAGCAAATCAGAAAAACTTTCATAGGCTGATTTAGACGACAACGTCTCACCAGTTGCACTATCTTGAAGCTTAGTAAAAGCAACTATATCCCCTGCTTTTGCTTCTGACATTTCTTTATATTCTCCATTAACTAAGGTAAATACCTTAGAAATTCTCTCTTTATGGCCTTTCTTAACATTATAAAGCTCAGATTCGGGCTTTAAATGTCCTTCGTGAATTTTTACAAAAGATATCTTTCCTACAAACGGGTCAACTAAAGTCTTAAAGATTTGACCTGCAAACACTTCTGATTCCTTGATATCATCTTCATCAAGTGGTGAAGGCAAATAATCCCAAACCATATCTAATAAAGTATGAATCCCTATATT
>CAZFTH010000274.1:0-2050 GCA_964521745.1 uncultured Peptostreptococcaceae bacterium | reverse complement strand
ATTTCTGTAATTGATATCGATATAGATAAGAAAAAAGGTTGGTTTGAGTCAAATTATCCTTATATAAATAAAGCTATCAATGCTAGTAATACGAACTATAAAAATGGAAATGATATAAATTATATTAATGGAGATATTCATGACTCGAAATTTTTAGATGATTTTTTAGGAAAAAGTAAATTAGCTTACAATTATGTTATTGTCTGTGGAAATGATGATAAAAAAACATTATTGCAGTCTATAGTTCTACAGGATAAGTTTAATGATTTAAAAAAAGATAGAAAAATATATATGAATATCTCTGAAGACATAAATTTAGCAAAATGGATTGATAACAATAAGGAGAAATTCAAAGATTTTGTCCGTTTCGGTTTAGTAAATGATTTAGTAAATGTAGAGAATATAATTAAAGAATCCTTGTTTGCAAAAGCTAAAATGTATAATGAAGTATATAATGACGCTCAGCCAAACAAGAATGAAAATTCATGGGATACATTATCATTGCATAAAAAGAAGTCAAATTTGGCTCTTGCAGAACATATGGATAATAAATTACTATTACTAGGCCTAAAAACAATTAAAAAAGATGAATCTAATTCAAAAGATGATATTATTTCCAAAGAAAAGTTTGAAAGTATTATCAATGAAAAAATTGAGGAAATTGCCGAAATTGAACATATAAGGTGGAACGCATTTCATTATACTGAAGGGTGGAAATACAATATCGAAAGGAATGATGATAAAAAAATGCACCCATGCTTAATTGACTGGAAAAATTTAACTGAAAAAAATAAAAATGATGATAGGAATACCATAAAAGAATTATATGCGATTATAAAGAAAACAAACGAAGATATAGTTATAAAAAATAAATAAAATTGGGAGGGAAAGAGATGGAAAATGAAACTAAAAAATTAGAATCAAAAATAAAACCATGTGATTCAAATAATCCATATGTTTTTATTAGTTATTCCAGTGTCAATAAAAATGTAATATATCAAGATATTATCGAATTACAAAAACGGGGAGTTAATGTATGGATTGACAAAATGTTGAAAAATGATGGTGGGGAGAGATGGGATAAAACAGTGAAAGATGCTCTTTGTAACTATAATTGTCGTGTTGTAATTTTTTATATTAGTAAAGATTCTATAACAAGCGAAAATGTTAAAGAAGAACTGCTTTTTACTATATCGGAAGCTAAAAAACTAAATGAAGATAAACCAATCCCGATAATTCCTGTAGATATTATTGGGATTGATGATATGAAGGATTGGGTTTTAAAAGATATTGCAAAAGAATATAATAATAGTGAAGAGTATCATAATGCATATAAAATTTTTTCTAAAATATTTAAAAAAAATAATAGTATTACCAGAATTAATGGTTTCTCAGACCATAGTAATGATTACTACTGTGAAATAATTAAAAATTTAGAAAAGAAAGCCGGAGAAGATTGTTCGGTTGTTAACCAACAAAAAGAAACGGAAAACAAAAAAAGAACTTGTCAAAACATTTTTGTGTCTCAGAATTCCGAACTAATTTCAGCTGACATCTCAAAGAATGATAGTTTTACCTCTAATGAAAACTATCAAGATATAGAAGAGAAAAAACAGTTAACAAATAATTTAGAAGAAGAAATAAAATTGCTTAATAAAAAAGGAAATGCTAATGCAATATATAACAATAAAAATTCTTTTATTCTTTTGAAAAATAGTATAGTCTCTAAAGATTTGAATACCGCGATTGATAGTATTCACAAACTGAGAGATCAATATGCTGATAAAATAGATTTTTCAGGTAAATTATTGACAGATATTGAGTTTGGAAGTTCATCAGCTGCAGCTAAATTTGTTTCAGGTAATAGTGTCAGTGGTCCTAAATATTGGTACACAGAAGACGGGAAAAAATTAGAGGATATTTTGGGCATTAAAAAGAATGATATTTTGATTTCAAATGAAAACTATCAAGATATAGAAGAAAGAATAAAATTGTTTAATAAAAAAGGAAATGCTAATGCAATATATAACAATAAAAATTCTTTTATTCT
>CAZFTH010000273.1:0-2059 GCA_964521745.1 uncultured Peptostreptococcaceae bacterium | reverse complement strand
AAAAACGAACACAAAGCAGATATCCTTTACATGATGACAAAAACTCTTGAAAAGGCTTCAGATGAAGCAGAATATGTAGAGCTTACCTTTGATAAAGGCGAGGCTGTAATGCTAAACAAAGTATCACTTGAGCCACACGAAATGCTAGCTCAGCTTAACCAAATAGGTTCAAATCACGGTATTGGGGTACTAGATATGATAGAAAATCGTCTAGTTGGAATGAAATCAAGAGGTGTATATGAAACTCCTGGTGGAAGTATTTTAGTTCAGGCTCACAGCTTGCTTGAAAGCCTTACTCTAGACAGAAATACAACTCACACTAAAAGCATCCTAGCTCTTGAATATGCAAAGCTAATCTACGATGGCTTATGGTTTAGTCCACTTCGTGAATCACTAGATGCTTTCTTTGAAAAGACTCAAGAGATGGTAAGCGGCACAGTAAAAATCAAGCTTTACAAAGGCAATATAATGCCAGCATCAATAGACAGTCCTTTCGCACTTTACGATGAAGCTATTTCATCATTTGGAGAAAGCCCTCTTTATGACCACAAGGATGCAGAAGGCTTTATAAATCTATATTCACTGCCTACTAAGATACAAAGCATGATGAAGAAAAAAGTTCAGCAAGAACAAGCTCTTAAAAACAATATAAAAGCAGTAGGCTAAGCTAAAAATAGGAGGAAGTATGAAACTTTGGGGCGGCAGATTTAAAACAGAAGAAGACAGCTTTATGGATAAGTTCAACAGCTCGTTTAATATAGACCAAAGACTTTGGGAGCAGGACATAAAGGGCTCTATAGCCCATGTGTCCATGCTCAGCAAGTGTCACATATTAAGCAGTGATGAAACTGAAAAAATAATAAAGGCACTTGAGCAAATACACTCAGAGATTCTAGATGGTACTCTTTTGCTTGAAGGTGAGTTTGAAGATATTCATAGCTTTTTAGAATATCAGGTAACTCAAAAAGCTGGAGCAGTAGGAAAAAAAATGCATACTGCAAGAAGCAGAAACGATCAGGTTGCCCTTGATATGAAGCTATACGTAAAGCTTTCTGGTCAGGAAGTAATAAAAAGCTTAGAAAAGCTCATATCAGCTATAGAAAAAAAATCAAGTGAATCAAGCTTTCCTATGCCAGGCTACACACATTTGCAAAGAGCTCAGATAGTTACCTTTAAGTATCATCTTATGGCTTATTACGAAATGCTAACTAGAGATATGAAGCGTATAGAAAACGCCCTATCCATAATGGATACTTGTCCTCTTGGAAGCTGCGCCCTAGCAGGAACTACCTACCCTATAGACAGAGAGTTCACAGCAGCTATGCTTGAATTTGAAGCTGTACAAAAGAACACTATGGACTCAGTAAGCGACAGAGATTATATAATAGAGATGATTTCTGCATTTAGCATCATTATGATGCATCTTAGCAGACTATCAGAGGAATTTATAATTTTTTCAACCAAAGAATTTGACTTTATAGCTTTATCTGATGCCTACAGTACTGGAAGCAGTATAATGCCTCAAAAGAAAAACCCAGATTCGCTAGAGCTAGTAAGAGGCAAAACCGGCAGACTTTATGGCAATCTCATGGGAATCCTAACTACTATGAAAGCTCTTCCTCTAACCTACAACAAGGACATGCAAGAGGATAAGCAGTATTACTTTGAAAGCCTAGACACAGTTATAGACTGCATCACCATCATAGAAGGAGTAGTAAGTACTCTCACAGTAAAATCTGAAAATATGGAAAAAGCTACAAAGGGAGGTTTTTTAAATGCTACAGAGCTTGCAGACTACTTAGTAAAGCAAGGGATAGCATTTAGAGATGCTCATAGCATAGTGGGGCAGGTAGTAAAGCACTGCGAAGCAAAAGCTATGGAAATAGATCAGCTTTCAATTGAAGAACTAAAGGCTTTTAGTCCTCATATAAAGGAAGATGTGTACAGCTATATAGAGCCTTCTTCTATACTAAAGCAAGGCACTAAACCAGATATGCTTTAATTACAATTTCAAAACATCATATAGGACTTCATAAAATCTTGGAATGGTAGGTGATAC
>CAZFTH010000272.1:0-2068 GCA_964521745.1 uncultured Peptostreptococcaceae bacterium | reverse complement strand
TATTTTTCTTGTATACATTAACATCTACCTCGGCATTTAAGTTCTTTGCAACTACTCTTTGGAAAAGTGATGGTGCATTTACAAAGCCAAGAATACGGTTAGCAACGTTTAGAGAACCCATAACATCACCAAAATCAGCAATCTCAGGATGAACTACTAAATAACCTATACGCTCGCCAGGAAGAGATAAAGATTTGCTGTATGAGTAACCTATTATGGTATTTTTATAGTATTTTAGTAGACATGGAACCTCAGCATTATCATATACGATTTCTCTATATGGTTCATCTGATATTAAGAAAATATCAATGCCAAGTTCTTCCTCTTTTTGCTTGAGTACTTCGGCTAGCTTTGTAAGGGCTGCATCAGAATAAATTACTCCAGTTGGATTGTTTGGTGAGTTTACTATAACTATTTTAGTTTTTGGAGTAATAGCAGATTTAAGAGCTTCGATATTAGGCTCAAAGGTATCTATATCAGGCTCAACTACTACTAGATTTGCATCGTAGTTAGAAGCATATGCTCTATATTCTCCAAAAAATGGAGCAAATGTAATTACTTCATCGCCAGGATTTAGAAGAGTTTTAAAAATTATATTTAGCCCTCCAGCTGCACCAACTGTCATTACAATGCTTTCAAAGCTTATATTCATACCGTGTTTTTTAGATTCGTGTTCAGCAATTGTAGTTCTTACATCTTCAAAGCCTGAGTTGTTCATATAGCCATGAACATATGTAGGAACTTCATTTTCTAATATATCTTTTATAGAGTCTTTTATAACTTCTGGAGGCTCTACATTAGGATTACCAAGGCTATAATCAAAAACATTTTCTGCTCCATAAATCTTTGACAAGCGTTTTCCTTCATCGAACATAGCACGAATTACAGAGCTATTTGCAACTAGTGATTGCATTTTGTTAGAAATCATTTTATCTCTCCTTTGTAATATGTAATATAACACGAAATGCATATAATTTAGAATATTTTTATTATTAAGTAAGTTTATTATAACAAATAAGCATTATTAAATCTATGAGATTATAAAAATGAATTATTTTATATAAATTTTAAAAAAGTGTTTCAAATAATACTAAAATGGTATATATTAAAATAAGATAACAAATCTTGATGATGATGTTATCGCCCATAAAATAACCCCCCCATTTAGGACCCTTTCCCCGAGGGTCCTACTTTTTTGCAAAGTTGTTGATTTTATAGCAATATATAGATATAATTATCTTCAAGAAATAAAATTGTTTGAATTTTAAAAAATTTAACGCAAAATGATTAAATATTCTGCCAATGGGCAGGTTTAATCATAAAGAGGGGAGAATGTATTATGAGGGTTTACGAGAGTGACAAGATCAGAAACATTGCAATCCTTGGACATAGTGGGTCAGGGAAATCAAATTTGATGGAGGCAGTTCACTATACTGTTAAGCTTACAAATAGGATTTCTAAACCAACTGATGATGCCAAGCTAACTTCTTCTATGAATCTTTATTCTATGGAGTGGCATGAACATAAGTATAATTTTTTAGATACTCCAGGTTATTTTGATTTTGATGGGGAGATAGTATCTGCTATGGCAGCTGCGTCAGGTACAATTATAGTAGTAGATGGAACCACAGATTTACAAGTTGGAACTGATAAGGCTTTGGAAACTACAGATGAATACCAAACACCGCGATTTATATTTGTAAATAAAATCGATAGTGAAAAATCTGATTACGATAAGATTTTAGACCAATTAAGAGAGCGCTATGGCAAGAAAATTGCTCCATTTCATGTACCTTGGGGTAAAGCCGAAGAGTTTAAAGGATTTATAAATGTAGTTGATATGTTTGCAAGAGAATATAATGGCAAAGAGTGTGTTACAGTTGATATGCCAACTGATATGGATGATATAATAGCTCCAGTAAGAGAAATGCTTATGGAATCAGTTGCTGAATCCGATGAAGCGCTTATGGAAAAATATTTTTCTGGAGAAGAGTTTACAACCCAGGAGATACACAAAGGACTTAGAAAAGGTGTGTTAGAAGGAGATGTAATTCCTGTACTTTGTGGT
>CAZFTH010000271.1:0-2086 GCA_964521745.1 uncultured Peptostreptococcaceae bacterium | reverse complement strand
AAAGGTGGTTGCTATAGGCGAAATTGGACTGGATTATTATTATGATAATTCTCCTAGAGAGCTCCAAAGAGAGTTTTTTATAAAGCAGATTGAGCTTGCAAATAAAGTAAATCTACCTATAATAATTCACTCTAGAGATGCATCTATGGAGACTTATGAAATCTTAAAGGAATATAAAAAGGATATAGGGTGCGTACTTCATTGCTTTAGTCAAAGCATGGAAATGGCTGAGCTTTATCTTAAGCTAGGCTGTCATCTTTCCTTTGCTGGTCCTCTTACCTTTAAAAAGAGCCACAAGCTAAAAGAGGTTGCTAGAAATATGCCACTAGATAAGATTTTCATAGAAACAGATGCACCATATCTTACTCCAGAGCCATTTAGAGGAAGACGAAATGACCCAGCTAAAGTTAAATATGTAGCAGAAGAATTATCTAATCTAAGAGCAATATCAGTGGATAAAATAGCTGAGATTACTATGGAAAATGCCATTAAGTTTTTTAATATAAGTTTGTAAAATAGCCTAAAATAAATCCTAGATTATCATCATCTACAAACTTTATTTGTAATGAGTAATCTAGGATTTTTAATTATGACTTTACATAAGCTTTAATAAGCTATTTTTTATGAAGTAAAGTTCAATTTAATTTTGATGTTTTTAGTATTAATAAACTTTGATTTTATCAGGATTGTATTTTTCGATGATAGCAACGATTTTATCCTTATCTTCACCAGGATTTTCTACAATTAATATAAGCTCGCCACGCTCTTCTTTATAAGATGAATTCTTTTTAGATATCTTATCAGTTGCTGAAAGAACAAAAATACCGATTAAACTTCCAGCTGCAGCGCTTGCTATTACTATGAAAAAGACTCCTGCAAAAGTGCTCATAGAAGAAAATAAATCTACTTCTACAGCTACAGCGAATGCAATTCCCACCAATAGACCTAAAATACCCCCTACTTTGGTGCTTATTTTAGATTTTTGAGCTTTTTCCTGTGCGAAATGAGTATCTTGATTTGTTTCTTTATACTCGTGTTGAGCGACAGTATAGACACGAGTACTCTGTTTGATATTCTTTTTGACTTCGAGCATGCAGTTGTGAGCTGATTTGTTTTCGTTGAAAAATGCTAGAATGCTAGGCATAATAGTGCACCTCCTTTTAATCTTTTAATTATATACCCTAAAAAATGTAAAATAACTCAGAGGATAAGTTAATTTAAGTTTTTTAGATAATAGGGCTTATATTTAGGATTATTTATTTTTTGCAGCAAGAAAAATTTGCTTCAGCTTTTTCCTCGTGATATTATGATTAATACGATAAAATATAATATGTGATTTATAAAGGATTGAGATAATGATTAAAGAAGTAATAGTAGTAGAGGGTAAAGATGACATTTCAGCAGTAAAAAAAGCGGTAGATGCTGAAGTTATAGCTACAAATGGGTACGGTTTTCCAAAAGGAGTAGTTGAAAGAATAATAAAGGCTCACAAGGAAAGAGGCATAATAGTGCTTACTGATCCAGACTATGCCGGAGAGCGAATAAGAGACAAAATAACAAAGCTAGTAGGAAATTGCAAGCATGCTTTTATATCAAAAGAAGCTGGGCTAAAAAATGACGATATAGGTATTGAAAATGCTTCACCAGAGAGCATAATACAGGCTCTTAAAAAAGTTAGATATGAAGACGTGGATAAGAGAAATGAGTTTACCCAGGCTGATATGCTAAGGTATGATTTAGTAGGAGTGGAAAATGCCAGCTTTAGAAGAGATGTACTTGGAAAGAAGCTAGGAATAGGTTATTGCAATGCCAAGCAGTTTTTAAACCGGCTCAATAACTATGGTATTAAAAGAGAAGAATTTGAAGTGGCATTAAAGGAGCTGGAAATAGATAATGAATAATTTAGTCTCGCATAAAATCACGAAAGATATAGTAAGCAAATACGGTTTTAGATTTACTAAGTCTCTAGGACAGAATTTTCTAGTCGATGAGCATGTACTGAGCCAAATAGTTGATAGTGCAGAAATAGATAGTGAAGATACTGTAATAGAAATTGGGCCAGGTATAGGAACGCTTACTAGAGAAC
>CAZFTH010000270.1:0-2087 GCA_964521745.1 uncultured Peptostreptococcaceae bacterium | reverse complement strand
CTCAAAAGGACAAAGTAGAAACTGCACTTATGCTAGGTGCAACTCCAAAACAGGCCTCAAAAGAATTTATAGATTCAGCTTTCGATTCAGCTATATTGCCAACCATCAACTCCATGCTTGGAATGGGGATAATTTTTCTTCCTGGTATGATGACTGGTCAAATACTATCAGGTACTTCTCCAGTTGTTGCCATAAGATATCAAATAGCTATTATGCTAGGAATTTTGGGGAGTGTATCTTTTACGACTATACTGAGTCTTAGCCTAGGCTATAAAACATTTTTCAACTCAAATAAACAGCTAGATTATTAAACTCAATCTTTTACATTTTTCACATGAAATATTGTAATTTAGATGTTAACCTTATTTATGTATATGTGTTATAATTTGCATGATAATAATTTGCATATGAAATTTGGAGGTTTCTTAAATGAAAAAAGTAATTTTTGAATGGATTAAAACTATTGTGATAGCTTTTGCTGCAGCATTTCTTATAAATGTATTTATCACTCCACTTCAAGTTCACAGTGTATCAATGAATCCAACTCTAGTTGAAAATGATTATCTTATTTTAAACGACCATGCCAAAATAGAGCGTGGAGATATTGTATCCTTCACTTCAGATATACCATTTGAAGAATATGAACTGCAAAGCTTCAACTTCATCCAAAAGTTTCAAGCTGGAGATACAAAAAACCTAATCAAAAGAGTCATTGCTCTTCCTGGTGATCAGCTACAAATCTACGATGGTAAAGTATATCTCAATGGAAAGCTACAAGAAGAACCTTATATCTTAGGCGATTTTACTTTTGGCGATATCTATATAGAAGAAATTCCAGAAGGTGAGATTTTTGTGATGGGAGACAATAGAGATAATAGCTTGGATAGCAGAAGCTTTGGAACAGTGTCTATAGATAAAGTCCAAGGAAGAGCTATGGTACGTCTTTTCCCTTTTAATAAAATAGGAGTTTTAGAATAACTTTAAAAAGCCTTGAAATCATTTAGTTTAAAATGATTCAAGGCTTTTATTGTTAATAAAACAAGTTTTTCAGTATAATAAAGCTTATGCTTTTATAATTAGTTAAAATTTTTGATTTTAAATTATTCGTTAGCCCACTCGTCCATACGCTTCATAACTTCATCGTAGGTTTTTTGAGAAATTTCAGGAAGATATCCTCCAAGTGCTTCCTTGGCTTGCTTAAATCCATCTTCTATAGCTGCTTTTAGCTTACCAATCTGAGCTTTATCTCCTCCAGAAATTGCTTTTGCAAAATCAACTATTCTAGTCGCTACTGCATCTACGCTATATTCTCCGCCTTCTTCTATCGATGCTTGAGCTTCTAGCCTAGTCTGCTCGTCTACTTTTACTTCTTTCCCGTCTTCAAATACGTCTTTAAAAGTAAGCCCTTGTCTTTTTAAAAGCTCCTTAACCATGTTCCTTAGATTAGCATGTCTTTGCTCAGCTTCAGCTTTTAATTTATCAACAGCAGTTTTGTCGTAGGTTATATATTTTTCTTCAACTTTTTCTGATTTCTCATACTTTACCGCTGGATTATTTTCTACCTTTGGAGAGCTGACATCCTTGTCCTTCTCAGCTAGCTTTTCTTTCACAGGCTTGCCTTGTGGTAATATCTGCCCCTGCGAATTAACTGATTTAATATCCATATTATTTCCTCCTTGATAATCAAAAAAAATACAAGTCATATTTCCATTTTTGCTCTATATTATATATCGGCAGAAAATAAAAACTTAATAGATATTATTTCCTTCTTTTTTCCAATTCCTCATCTATATCTTTAAAATCTACATTCTTTTCCACCATAAGTACTGTAAGGTGATAAAGTAAATCTGATATCTCATATATAAGCTCTGATTTGTCATCATTTTTTGCTGCGATAATCACTTCTGCACTTTCTTCTCCTATTTTTTTCAGGATTTTATCCAGCCCCTTGTCAAATAAATACGAGGTGTAAGAACCTTCTACCTTATTTGCTTTTCTGTTTAAAACAACTTCATAAAGCTCACTTAAATTCTTCATTTTTCCACCACCTTTAAAAGTCTATATCGTTCATATATCATTAAATACAT
>CAZFTH010000269.1:0-2103 GCA_964521745.1 uncultured Peptostreptococcaceae bacterium | reverse complement strand
ATAAATAATTCTGAATGAAGAGCAAGAGAGAGAATCTAATGATCGCCGAAGGGACAAGTCTATATTTGCCAAATATAAATGAAATTCTCAGGCAAAAGGATTTTGCTTGGACAGAACTCTGATAAAACAGGGAAACAAGGCTCTATTGTTTCCCTGTTTTTTTATTACTATAAATGTAGAAGGATATAGGGAAATTAGTAATAATTAATATAGAAATCTTGTCAGAATTTTAATTGAATATTATTTTAAAATAAGGGTAAAATTTATTTGATGAGCTATTTTATGGCGTTACGAGGTGAATGATGATTATAATCACAAACAATAGTATGGTAAGTGATTACTATAACAAGAAAAATGTTGAATTTATAGCAGGCAATTATTTAGATGTTTTATATAAAGTTAGAGATTATGTTCACAAAAATTACAAGTTATTAACTCATCCACTTTCTGGAAGTGTTAAGCCTAATGAGACACCATTTAAAAGTGTGGCAATTGAGGTTGATGATAAATTAGATTTTGATTCAGTTGATCTTATTGAGAAAGCTATATACACTTACACGAAACTACAAAAAGACTCAGTAACACCTAAATGGATAGAATCGGTCTTAGAAGATTTCAAGGTCATTGATCTTGATTTGATAAAATTTGCTTTAAAAATATAATATAAGGAGTGAAATTATGTCTAAAATTTACGATTTAGTAATTATTGGCGCTGGACCAGCTGGGCTTTCAGCGGGACTTTATGGGGCCAGAGGTAAAATGAGTACTTTAATAATAGAAAAGGATAAAACAGGAGGGCAGATTGTAACAACTGAAGAAGTTGCTAACTATCCTGGTTCAATTCATGATGCTTCAGGACCGTCGTTAATAGCTAGAATGGCTGAACAAGCTGATGAGTTTGGGACAGAGAGAATCAAAGATAGTATAGTAGATTTTGATTTTACGGGAAAAATTAAGATACTAAAAGGTACTAAAGACGAATATCAGGCAAAAGCTGTAATTATTGCAACTGGAGCTAGTCCAAAGAAACTAGATGTTCCAGGTGAAAAAGAATTGACAGGAAAAGGAGTATCTTATTGCGCTACGTGTGATGCAGATTTTTTCCAAGATATGGAAGTGTTTGTTGTCGGTGGTGGAGATTCAGCCGTTGAAGAAGCTATGTATTTAACGAAGTTTGCTTCAAAAGTAACTATAGTTCATAGAAGAGATGCTTTAAGAGCTGCTAAGTCAATTCAAGATAAAGCATTTGCAAATCCTAAGATTGATTTTAAATGGGATTCAGTTATAAAAGAAATCAAGGGTGATGGTATAGTAGAGTCTGTGGTTTTTGAAAATACTAAGACAGGTGAAATTTCTGAATATTTTGCAGATGAAGAGTTTGGAACTTTTGGAATTTTTGTATTTACTGGCTATATACCACAAACTGATATATTTAAAGATAAATTTGACATGAATCAATCAGGATATTTTGTTACTAATCAAAATATGGAAACTAATATTCCTGGAGTATTTGCTGCTGGAGACTGTAGAGAAAAGGTTTTAAGACAAGTTGTAACAGCTACTGCTGATGGAGCAATAGCAGCAATTATGGCTGAAAAATATATTGAACATGAAGGTTTATAATTTTAATTTAGTAATATAAAAATATTGACATTATAATATAGCATTTTGACTGTATAAATACATCATCATAAACTAATATAATACATCAAATTGTCAGTACGTTTTAAATTTAAATAAATTAGGTAAGTAAATTAGAGGAGGAAAACGTTATGTTAGCACTGGATAAAGATACTTTTGAAACAGAAGTACTTCAAGGAACAGGTTATGTTTTAGTTGATTTCTGGAGTGAAGGCTGCGAACCATGTAAAGCATTAATGCCTGATATTCAAGAAATGGAAAAAACTTATGGAGAAGCTGTGAAGTTTACAAAACTTGACACAACTAAAGCAAGAAGATTAGCAATAAAAGAAAAAGTTTTAGGTCTTCCTACTATAGCAATCTACAAAGATGGTCAAAAAATTGACGAACTTACAAAGGAAGATGCAACTGCTGCAACTGTAGAAGAGAAGGTAAAAAAATACATATAAAGTATTTGAATTT
>CAZFTH010000268.1:0-2114 GCA_964521745.1 uncultured Peptostreptococcaceae bacterium | reverse complement strand
ACAAGTCTTTCTTGTTTAACTACGCAAAAGTGAGCAGGTGCAAATGACTGGCAAAGGTTAAAGCTGTAGAAAGTATCTACTTATTCATCAGTAAGAGAAGCAAGTCTTTCATCTCTAGCTTCATATTTAGGAGTTGCAATCTCGCCTTTTAGTGCTTTGATTTTTTCTTCATCAGTTATTATAGTGATTTCGCACTTGTCAACAACTGTATCAAACTCATCCATCATCTTAGCGTATAATACTTCTCCGATATGGTTTAGTCTGAAGCCTTTTTCATATGCTTCTTTAACTATTCTTATCCAAGTAATATCTCTTTGTCCTACGTGCATTACTCCTTCGATATAGTTCATAAAGTAGTGAATTCTTCTTTCAAGAACTGGTTCAAAGTCAGTTTGCATTCCTTTTCCAGCTATTTTAACAATAACAGCAAGAGGCATTCTTCCAGGAACATCAGTAACTGTATCAATATCTGGTCCTATAATTTCTATTTTATGATCTTCAACTTCAGAAGCATCCTTCATAAGAACAATCTCAAATGACTCAGATTTTCCTCCCCCAAATTCAACAAACATATCGTTCTTTCTTATTCTTTCACCCTCGAAAGCTGCTGCAAATGCAACTGGTATTGGAATTTCAGTTATTTTAATCTTAATGTTTCTAGCCTCTAATGAAGTAGCAACGAATTTATCGTAATTTTTTTGAGTTATTAATCTAGTAGGTACTTCCATTACATCTTGGTCAGTAATTACAGGGAAACCAAGAGCAATCGCTCCAGCTCCAGCAGAAACTACTAGCTCAGAAAGAGGTCCAAATGCATTTACAAACGCTGGTACTCTCTCAAGTGTGTACTTAAGAAGACCCTCAAGATTTCCTGGCTCTAATCCTCCAAATATAAGCGCTGCTCTAACTGCTACAGAAACAACGTGAATAACAGAAGTTACATCATAACCAAGTGGAATAACCCTAAGATCGAATCCCATTTTTACATTAGCTTCAGTAGCTTGATCAATAACTTTTCCAACTAAGAATGTAAGTAAACCTTTTGATTGATAATCTTTTATAATTTTAGCAGCAGTCTCAGCATCTGGACATTCTCCTAGTACAACAGCAACACCTGGAATATCTCCAGTTACAAGAGGTACCCCTAAAGAACGAATTATTGGGTCGGTTATATGTCCTGCAAGAGGCGCAACATAAGGAGCTTCTTCTACTGAATATTTTGCTGCTTCTATAATTTCAGCAGCTAAAGCTGTTCCAAGTCCAGCATTTAAACCATTTTCTAATCTTTGCTCTTTTACTAAAAGACTCTCAACTATAGCTATAGCTTCTTGAAGTTCTCCTAGATTAGATATCTTTTTACCTGTTGCAGCGTAGATAACTGGTAGTGAATAAGCTGTATCAGGAAATGCAACTTTATGTTCTTTGCCTTTATCAGCAACTGCTTTTTCAACTACGGATTTTGCAGCTGAAAGAGCATCTGAAGTTCCTTGAAAAATAATATCAAATAAAGTCATTATATTACCCCCTACTTTAATTAGAAATAAAACCCCATAAATATGCTCAATGATTTTAAATTATAACTCTAAATATGAATCTGCATAAAGAGTATTGTTTTTGATAATATCAGCTGATTTAATAGTCTCCATTAATCTAACATCACATGGATTGATAATAGCTGAAGATAATCCGTTTTGCATTGCCATAGCGCACCATACTGCGTCAAGGATAGGTCTGATGTGTTTTGGAGCTCCGTTAGAAATATTCGATAATCCTCCAGTAGTTTTAAGTCCCATATCGCTCATCATTTTGATAGCTTCAAGAACCTCTTGTTGTTTTTCTTGCATTCCTTTGATAACAAGCATTAGTGGATCGAAAAGTAGATCTGTAGGCTCCATACCTGCTCCTAGTGCTCTTTCAAGCATTTCTGTACAATAAGCCATACGCTCATCGTTATCTCTTGGAATACCTTCTTTAGCACAAAGACCGATAACCATACATCCATACTCACCAGCAAGATCAATCATTTCGATTCTTGGTCCAGCATCAGCAGAGTTGATTATTGCTTTTCCATTTTCACTGTTATACACTTTTAATCCAGCTTCTATAGCTTTACG
>CAZFTH010000267.1:0-2129 GCA_964521745.1 uncultured Peptostreptococcaceae bacterium | reverse complement strand
TACTTATAAGCTTCTTGAGCGTTAGAAAATCTCGGAGATACATATTCTACATAGACATTGTACTCAAGTGCAGCTTTTTTTACCCCCTCCTCTACTTTTTGCCAAAAAGGGTCAGTCGAGCTTTGAGCGATGAAATAGAAGTGATAATCTGGAGCTTCTTCAACGAGTTTTGAATTAATAGCTTTTAACTGTCCTAGCACTACAGATGCCAAGCATATGGCTATAACAAGTAAGCTTATAGAGTATTTTTTTATCAGCCTAACCAAGCCTCTTAGCATAGGCAGCTATCCCCTTTCACGATTTATAATCTAGATATTTTCCTTTACAGAAATTCTTCTTTTTTCTGCATCACTCATATGCCCTAGCTCTATTAGACGAATCACTTGATAAGCCTCTAAAACAGTCACAGGAGGTATGGTTTTATTAACTATAGCTTCGTAAATTCCTTTGTAATAAAGTCTATAGTCTCCAGCTAAAGTAGGTATGACTTTTTTATTATCTTCTTCATATAAAATTCCATAGGATTCTTCATCTACAGCTGCAATAGGATAGCTCTCACCACATCTTAGAGCATTTTCCTGAGGATCTAGACCGTAAGTTGCGTAGCTTCCCTTAGTACCCAAGGCCATAAATCTTGGCAAAACAACATTTACAAGTGAGCCCGCCTTTAATGTCACTTTAAGGTTTTTTTCTTCGTAGTAAAGTATCATTTCAAACTGGTCTACCTCACTTGATTGCCTTTGCCTTGCTATATCGCAGTATAATTCATCTGGCATCCCAAATAAATCAAGTGCTTGGTCTATAAGGTGCGAGCCTAAATCAAACAATACTCCAGAGCCAGGGAGACTGCATTCTCTCCAGCCATCTTTTTTAACCTCTGGTCTAAATCTATCAAAATGAGATTCAAGCTCTACCAGTCTTCCTAAACTGCCATTAGCTATTAGACTTTTTAGAGTCAGATAGTCTCCATCATATCTTCTATTTTGGTATGCAGAAAGTACTAGCTTTAGCTTCTCTGCTTTTTCAATCAGAGCCTTTGCACTTAGAGAGTCTGGTGTAAATGGCTTTTCAATTACAACATGCTTCCCAGCATCTAGTGCTTTGTTTGCCAGCTCAAAGTGCAGCTGATTAGGTGTACTTATAATCACTAAATCTATATTATCATTTTTTGTAATTTCATCTATATTATCGACAATTTCTGCCCTAGGAAAATCCAGCTTAGCTTGAACTTTTTTCTCAGGATTTGTCGTAACTATCATCTTTATATCAAACTCTTTTAAACCTCTTAATACTCCGCCTTGAAAAAACCTTCCTGATAGGCCATAGCCTACTAACCCTACATTAATTACCGTCTTATTTTCTTTATTCTCGATTTTCATATACTCACCTCGATTGTTTTAGGTTAAAAAACAGCTTGAGCCATGCCTATGCATTTAAACTCAAGCTGTAAGTACATAATATATGATTATTAAAGAGCTGCTATAACTTCTATTTCTACTATTGCGTCCTTAGGAAGTCTAGCTACCTCTACAGCTGACCTAGCTGGAGGGTTTTGTGGGAAATATGTTGCATATACTTCATTCATAGCTACGAAATTATTCATATCACTTAGGAAAACAGTTGTTTTTATAACGTTGTCCATAGTTGCACCTTCTACTTCAAGTATAGCCTTTACATTTTCTAATGATTGCTTTGTAGCTGCAGCAATCTCAGTAACCATCTCTCCAGTTGCTGGATTAAGTGGAATCTGTCCTGAAGTAAAAATCATGTTTCCTATTCTCATAGCCTGAGAGTATGGTCCTATTGCTCCCGGTGCTTTTTCTGTTGCTATTACTTTTTTACTCATTGATATATCACTCCTTATATGAATTTATTATTATTCTACCATGAAAATTCTGCATAAGAAAGTACACTGTAAATATAGCAATATATCTACAGTGTACTTATAAAATTCGAAATTTATTTAATTAGTTCATTACTGCTTCGATTTCTTTTGAATTTACATGGTTTTGTTGTTTGCAAGCTTTAATTACGTGCTTAGCAAGGATAGAAGTAGTAACTGATCCAACTCCTCCTGGAACTGGAGTAATCATAGCTGCTTTATCAACTATGTTATCAAAATCAGTATC
>CAZFTH010000266.1:1473-2157 GCA_964521745.1 uncultured Peptostreptococcaceae bacterium | reverse complement strand
CTGTGTGAAGAAGCGTAGATGCATTTGCTTTTACTTTTTTGTTATGCTCTTCTATTAGCCTAGCACCTTCTATATAGGTCTCTAGCGTAGAGCCTCCTAGGTTTGCTATTTTTACTGTATCTATATTGCTCATTTGCTGTAGCTCATCTGTTAAGAAAGACTCTACTCCAGGATTTTCAAGTCCTATTGAGTTCATTATCCCTCCAGCAGTCTCAGTAATCCTAATTCCTGAGTTTCCTCTTCTAGCTTCTAGAGTTATCCCTTTTGCAGAGATTCCTCCTAGAATTGATGGATTGTAGTAGGCTTTGTATTCCTGACCGAAGCCAAAGGTGCCTGATGCTGCTATTACAGGGTTTTTGAAGCTTAGATTAAAGTAATTTGATTGCATCATCGTAGCTCACCTCACTTCCTTTAAACACTGGACCATCCTTACATACCTTTACTCTTTTTCCCCCTACCTCACAGGTGCAGGAAAGACAAGCGCCGACAGCGCATCCCATGTGTTTTTCAAGTGATACATAGACATCCTCGTGCATTTTAGTAAGCTTGTACATCATGATTTCAGGTCCGCAGGTCATGACAGCATCATACTTTGAAAAGTCCAGCTTTTCGCTCATATCTGTATCTATATGTATAGTAGTCGGTGCATGAGTAGCGTAAAGCTGACCTAAATACTGCTTTTGC
>CAZFTH010000266.1:0-1463 GCA_964521745.1 uncultured Peptostreptococcaceae bacterium | reverse complement strand
CAGTCAAATCTCTGCTGTTTAGGCCCAAATGAATCTCTGCATTATCAAGCTGCTTTGCAAGGTAAAATAAAGGTGCTATCCCCATTCCTCCTCCGATTAAAGCTACTTTTTTATCTTTGTACTCAGATACTGGGTATCCATTTCCGTATGGTCCATATAAAGTTATTTCATCGCCTTCTTTTAGCTTTGAAAAGTATTTAGTTCCTTCTCCTACTACTCTATACATGAAAGCAATTTTATCCTCTTCTACATCAAATACACTTATAGGTCTAGAGAGAGTCATAAACGAGCCCATGCCTCTTAGCATATAAAATTGGCCTGGCTTTGCTTCAAAACTTCCTTCTATTGTCATTATATAAAAGTCGTTTCCAATCTGCTGATTAGAGATTATTTTATACATTCAGACAGCTCCTTTGCTAACTGCTGTGCTCTTTGGCTTAGAACTTTTCTAAAATCACTTTCTTTTATACCAGCAGTATATCCTCTAGATACATTTATTACTCCGTTTTTATTTTCTTGAATTAGGGCTCTTATATCTTCTATATTTGCTCCCTGCGCTCCATAGCCTGGAATAAGCAGGTAGGTATCCTTGCTGTTTTCTTTTAGAGCCTTTATATCCTTTAATTCATTTACTCCTACTACTGCTCCTAGAGGTGAAAACTTGTAATCCCCAGGGATTTCCTTGCTCCACTCTTTTAGTTTTTGAAGCACACTCATGTAAAGTGGCTGTCCATCTATTATTAAATCTTGAAAATCTTTTGAACCTTCATTTGAAGTTTTTGCAAGTACAAAAGCTCCCTTGTCCTTTGCAAAGAAATCAAAGTATGGAGATATTGCATCTTGTCCCATATATGGACTAAGAGTTCCTACATCAGCTTCAAAGTCTCCGCTTAGATGCCCTTTTGCATAAAGTCCTGCTGTAGAGCCTATGTCTCCTCTTTTTACATCAGCTATCACAATTTCACCTATAGAGCGTATATATGATACTATCTGCTGATATGCTACCATGCCGTCTAAGCCCTCTGCCTCGTAGCAAGCGATTTGAACTTTATAGCAAGCTGCATATTCCTTTGATGCATCTATAGCTTCCTTTGCATAGGCTACTAGCTTGTCAGAGGTCTTTGTAAATGAATTTTGCAATTCTGCTGGAACATGGTCCATTCTAAGGTCTATGCCCACACAAAAAGGGCTTCTGCTGATTGCCCTCTCTTTAATTTTGTCCATTATCATATAGGATATCTCCTTTTCTTATCGTTTTATCAATTACTGCATATACCGTTTCCTTGTCAAATGGCGTATTTTTGCCTTTTGACTCAAACAAACTGCTATCTATCTGAGATTTTTTTTCTTCTATTACTACTAGATTTGCCTGCATTCCTGCTCTTATCACTCTAGGACTAAGACCTAAGAACCTTGCGGGCCTTGCGGATAGCGGGTTTCTTGGAGGCTTTAGGGATATTTCG
>CAZFTH010000265.1:0-2163 GCA_964521745.1 uncultured Peptostreptococcaceae bacterium | reverse complement strand
GATTCATAGGGTTGTTTATAACAGGGAAAGCACTTTCGCTACCTGCATTTATAGGAATTATAATGCTAGCAGGTATAGTTGTTAATAATGCAATCGTGCTTATAGATTATATCAACCAGCTAAGAGCAAAAGGAATGGAAAGAAATGATGCTATAATTAAGGCAGGTAAAGATAGATTCCGTCCTATCATGATGACTACTCTTACTACAGTTCTTGGACTTTTACCTATGGCTATAGGGCTTGGAGAAGGTTCAAACACTATAGCGCCTCTAGCTATAGTAGTGGTAGGTGGACTTTCACTATCAACCGTCCTTACTTTATCGTTTATACCTGTAGTATACACAGTTTTTGATGGAGTAAGCAGGAGATTTAAAAATCTAAAATCAAAATTTGGAAATAGAAAAAATAAGAAAAAACTAGCAAACGAACAAGCATAAAAAAAGTGGTGCATTGCACCACTTTTTTGATTACTTATAATTCAATTGGACTTTCTGTAACATTTTGAAGATTAGCTTCTAAAGCAGTAACTATAGCATCATCTTTTACGTAGATTAGATTATTATCTACTATATAGTCCATCAAAGCTTTGACTTTAACAGGGTCTTGGCTGAGTTTTGCATCAGCAATTTTCATAGTGTGCTTTTTACCACTAGCTTTTTCAAATACTAAGTTTAGTGTAGTATTCATGATTTACCTCCTTTTAGATTTCTGTTAGTTTACTTGTTTCAATTCTTTTGAATTCTGAAATTGGTGAGTTTTGAACTTCCTCAAGCATAGCTTTTAAGCCATAGACAATTTCATCAGTAGCAGATGAAGTTATATTGTTTATACTTCTGGTTTTAAACATGTCTTTTCCATCTGTATCTACACCTATAAGATACTTAAGTCTGATTGAGCTTGGCATTGAAATTTTTTCTATCATTTAACTCCCTCCTTTCACAAGTGTATATGCATGAAAGTTCAAAAAGGTTGGTTAAAAAGTAAACTACATAAAAATGTGATATAATATTAAAGATATGGATATAAACATATTGAAAATATTAATAAAATACGGAGGATATTATGCAGACTGTGAAGAAAGCTATAATACCGGCTGCGGGACTTGGGACTAGATTTTTACCTGCGACTAAAGCACAGCCAAAGGAAATGCTCCCTATAGTTGATAAGCCAACCCTGCAATATATAATAGAAGAAGCAGTAGCTTCAGGTATAAAAGAGATTCTTATCATTACTGGAAGAAATAAAAAATCAATAGAAGATCATTTTGATAAATCTGTGGAATTAGAGCTAGAATTAGAACAAAAAGGAAAGCAAGATTTACTTGAAATGGTTAGAAATATAAGCAATATGATTAATATACATTATATAAGGCAAAAAGAGCCTAATGGATTAGGGCATGCGATTCACTGTGCGAAGAGCTTTATAGGGGATGAGCCATTTGCGGTTATGCTTGGCGATGATGTAGTAGATGCAGAGAAGCCATGTCTAAAACAGCTTATAGAAGCCTACGAGGAATACCATACTACAATTCTAGGAGTACAGCAGGTAGCAAATGAGGATGTTGACAAGTATGGAATCGTCGAGGGAAAATATATAGAAAACGGAATTTATAAGGTTAAGGATTTAATAGAAAAACCAGATATAGAAACCGCTCCATCAAATATAGCAATCCTTGGAAGATATATAATAACTCCAGAAATATTTGATATATTAGAAAATACAAAGCCAGGCAAAAATGGAGAGATTCAGCTTACAGATGGATTAAAAACTCTGTGCAAGAATCAAGCTATGTATGCCTATGTATTCGAAGGTAAACGCTATGATGTAGGGGATAAATTAGGTTTTTTAGAAGCTACAGTAGATTTTGCGCTTAAGAATCCGGAACTAAGAGATGAATTCTTAGAATATATGAAGACTACTGTTAACAGCAATATGTAATAGAATTGTAGTCTAAGAGAAATATTTTTACATTATAATTATATTTAATAATTAAATTAGGGTTGAATCTTAATTGAACTTAGAGGAGGGGTAATTATGACAAGTGGAAAAAAAACAGCCTCGATACTGATTTGTAGTGCAATGCTATTCTCGAATTTTGCAATGTCTTTTGCAGCATCTTACACTGATATGTCAAAACACTGGGCTGAAAGCTATGTTCAAAAC
>CAZFTH010000264.1:0-2169 GCA_964521745.1 uncultured Peptostreptococcaceae bacterium | reverse complement strand
AATAGCCTATAGCATGGTTTTATCGATAATATTGCCTCTTTTATTAATCATAATCTGGAGCTTTGCTAACAGATGGCAGTGGCCTAGCCTTGTTCCTACAGATTATGGACTTAGAGGCTGGAGCTATATATTTGGAGCAAGAGCTAAAACCTTTGAAATAATATGTATCAGTATGTGTATTTCCTTTATCGCTTCTATTATAACTGTAGGAATTACTATTCCAGCGGCCAAAGCAATGGCGCATTATAGCTTTAAATTTAAAAAACAAATTGAAATGCTAATATTTTTGCCGGCTATTGTACCTACTGTAGTAGTGGCTATGGGAATACATATACATTTCTTGAGAATGAATCTAGGTGGTAGCTTTTCAGGCTTAGTACTTATCAACATTCTTCCTTGCATTCCATATTCTTACTGGATACTTAAAAACGTATTTGAAATTATTGGAGATAAAATGAATTATCAAGCTAGAGTGCTAGGTGCAAGTAGCACTCAGACTTTTATTTATATCACTTTGCCTATGATATTCCCAGGAATCATAACTGCGCTTAGCATGTCCTTTATAGTTTCATTTGGTCAATATTTTATAAATGTATTAATAGGGGCAGGGAAAATAACTACATTTACTATGCTTATGTTTCCATATATAGAAAGTGGAGATAGAACCATGGGTTCTGTTTATGGAACTGTATTTTTGTTTGCAAGCTTAATAGGGCTTGTTATAGTAGAAAAGCTTACATCGAGTATGTATAGAGGGAAATTAAAGGAGTATAAATATGTCTAAAATAGTTTTAAAAAATATTTATAAGAGCTTTGGACATACTAAGGTAATTGAAAACATAAATCTAGAGGTAGAGCAAGGAGAGATTCTTTCACTGCTTGGAGAGTCTGGATGTGGCAAAACTACTACTCTTAAGCTCATAGCTGGAATACTTTCCCCAGATAGTGGAGATATTTATATTGGAGAAAAGAGAATAAATGATTTGCCAATTGAAAAAAGAAAGGCAGTTATTGTGTTTCAGGACTATGTTTTATTCCCTCATTTAAATATTGAAAAAAATGTAGGCTTTGGGCTTAAGATGATGGGACAGTCCAAAGATGATATAAAGTCAAAGGTAGATGAAATGCTGAGCCTAGTTTCTTTAGAGGGCTATAACAAAAGATATCCTCATGAGCTTTCTGGGGGACAAAAGCAAAGGATAGCTCTTGCTAGAGCGCTTGCTATAGAGCCTAGTGTACTAATTTTAGATGAGCCATTTTCGAACTTAGATGCAAATCTAAAAGAAAGTGTCAGAGATTTAGTGATGACTATCCAAAGAAAACTAAATATCACTACAATAATGGTGACTCATGAAAAAGAAGAAGCTATGATGTATTCAGATAAAATAGCTGTTATGATAGATGGAAAAATAGAGCAGATAGGCAGTAGCATGGAAGTTTATAATGAGCCTAAAACTCTTGAAGTTGCAAAGCTTGTGAGTACTTATAATCTGATTGAAGGCTGTTCTAAATCAAATATTATTGATTTGTTTGGAGTAAAAATTAAATCGAGATTTGAAAATGAAAAAGTAAGCATAATCGTAAGACCAGAAGCTATAGTAATCGACGAATCATCGAGCATTAAGGCAAGGCTACTTAGGGAGAAATTTGCTGGAGAGAAAAAATATCTTGAGTTAGAATTAGGAAATATAAAGCTTAAGGCAGTAGCAGATAGCAGCTGTAATTTTGTTGAGAATCAAGAAATTGGGATTAGGTTCTTAGAAGAAAAGCTGTTTATATATAAAGCGAAGGAGTAAATTATGCTAGACACTCATGGAAGAAAATATGTTGAGCCAATAATAGAAAGCGTTGCAAATGCTTTTATAAATAGAAATATTTCTGCAAACAAAGTAACAGTTTTAGCTTTTGTACTAGGAATATCTAGTGGAATCTGGATGCTTCTGGGGCAGCCCCTCATTGCTACAGCTGCACTTTGGATATCTGGACTGCTTGATGCAGTAGATGGGGCTATAGCTAGAAAAACAGAAACAAGCTCTTTATGGGGTGCACTTATGGATATAACCTTTGATAGAATAGTAGAGCTATCAGTTATTATTTCCCTAGCTGTACTATATCCACAGGCTAGACTAGTTCTCATAATGCTGACTGGTTCAATCATTATATCAATGA
>CAZFTH010000263.1:0-2170 GCA_964521745.1 uncultured Peptostreptococcaceae bacterium | reverse complement strand
GATTCCTAAATCTTCATACCATGCAAATGACTATGAGCATCCGTATATTCAAATGATAAGGTACGAAGGTCTTCAAAGAGTGGAAGAAAGAAAAGAAATAATTAGAGAAAATATTAAAGAGATACTAATTGAAGGAGCTTCTGAGGGTAAAAACCCTATGGATATAGCTAGGCTTATTCACAATGAACTCAGTGGCAAGAGATGGGACTGGGAGAGACTTGCTCGCTCTGAATGTTCAATTGCTTTAGACAAAGCAGATTTTGCTGAGTATTCGACAATGAATATTCCATACGAACAATGGAGTGCTGCTCCTGATGCATGCGCACCTATATGCAAACCACTTGATAAAAAATGGTACAAGCTTGGAGAAGGACCTGAGGTTGTATATGACACTCATCCTAATTGCAGATGTAGAAAAAAACCTAGATCACTAAGACAATATCTAAAAGAAAATGGATAGGAGGTGGAAATATGAAGTATAAGGATTTGAAAGACTTAGACAGACCTCTTTTTATGAAATCATTAGTTGAGTTTGATACTTTAACGGAAATTAATGCTGAAGAATTAAGTCTTATTAATAAATATTCTAAGAAGGAGCTAATCGAAGATGATGTATATGTGTATCCTCTTATCATTTGCGACAATAACATTGATAGAGATAAAGAATACTTTTCGATTCAAGATTTAGAAAAGCTTAAATCTTTATTTCTTGGCAAAACAATGATTGTAGACCACAACTGGAAAGCTGGAGGACAACATTCTAGAATATACAAAACGGAATTAATAGCTACTCAGACAGTATCTACTAATCCAGATGCAGAAGCATATTATCAGCTTAAAGGATGGGCTTATACTCTTAAGAAAAATGATGTGCTAATAGACAATATAGAAGCTGGGATATACAAAGAAGTTTCAGCAGGCTTTTCCGTTAATGACTATCAGTGTTCAATTTGCAAGAACTCATACTTTGATTTTGATAACTGCTCACATCTTAAGGGCAGAACTTACAAGGTTGAAGGTAAAGAAACTGTATGCTACCTCAGAATGAGAGACCCAAAAGATGCGTATGAAGTTTCATTTGTGGCAGTACCTGCTCAACCTGCAGCAGGGATTACAAAAGGCTTTGATTTATCAAAAGTCGATGAAGAAAAAGAAAAATTAATATCTGAATCTGTTAATAAGTCGAATTCTAAAGAATCGACTATTTTTATTGCTAATTTGCAAAAGAGAGGAGAAAAATCATTGAAATACTTAAAAGGTTTAATTGAAAAAGCTCAAAATGAGAAATCTGAGGAAATAGTAATTAGTGTTGATGAGCTACAAAAAGAAGTCAGTGCTTATGAGGAGGCAGTTACGAAAAACGAGGAACTAAAAAAAGAGGTATCTGATTTAGGACCTAAAGCAAAAATGGGAGAACAATATCTTGAAGATCTAAAGAAAGAATGTTCAAGACTTGGGAAAATGGCAGAAGGTGAGTCCTTTAATGCTGAAATGATGGAAAAAGTGTTTGATAAGTGTGATATTGAGGAGCTTAAGGCTTTTCAAAAGCAATATAAAGATAAAGTTAATGAGCTTTATCCACCTGAATCACAAATGAAATCAAAAGAAACTAAGAAAAATTCTTTTGTTGATAATTCAGTTTACGAAGGTTAAGAAGGGAGAGTTTTAAATGAGAATAGCTTTTGATAGTTTTATGCAAGAATGTATCACTTTTAACAGTGCTTTAGCATCAACTGATGAACTAAAGCCTGTAAAGATTAGTGCTTCATCTACTGTAGCACTAAGTGCAGATACTCAACAAATTCATGGCAAGGCAATTAAGGTTGAAAAAGATGGAGCTGTTACAGTTCAGCTAAAAGGATATGTGGAATTCACTTATTCAGGTGCAGACCCTGCGGTTGGTTATGCTAAATTGGCAGCTGATGGAACAGGAAAAGTTAAAGTTGATGCTACAAATGGAAGAGAATTTTTAGTTATGAAAGTAGATACAACTGCTAAAGTAGTTGGATTCTTACTATAAAGGAGGCTATATAATGGGATACGATAATTTAAAGCTTGAAAAAGGGATTTACCAAGCAGCTACAGCAGAGGGAAAAACATTTGCTCAGAAACTAGAAGAGCTTGACCCAAGTTCTGAATATGAAGGTGTAAAAGGACTAGAGAACCTAGA
>CAZFTH010000262.1:0-2174 GCA_964521745.1 uncultured Peptostreptococcaceae bacterium | reverse complement strand
ACGATAGTATAAAAAAAGCAGCTAATGAAGAGATGATAAGAACTGTTGAAATAGGGGAAGTAATAGGAAACGATAAGGCAGTAGAATTGTTTAATAAAATAAAACAAGAAATTGCTAAGCAAAACCCTAAGACAACTGAAGAAGTGAGAAATATAATTATTAATATTGTAAATAATTATAATATTAATTTAACCAATGAACAAATAGAGCAGCTAGTATCACTTTTTGACAAAATGAGAAGTCTAGACATTGATTGGAATAGAGTATCTAATCAAATTGAAGACATCGGTAATAAAGCTACAGAATTTTTATCATCAGAAGAAGGCAAAGGATTCTTAGAAAATTTAAAATTATTTTTTAAAGCATTGCTAGAATGGATTTCTTCTTAAGAATAAAGTAAAAAAACAGCAGCTTACTATAAGTTGCTGTTTTTTATGTAATTTTTTATGTTAGAAATAATAAAAAATTGACGAGAAATCTACTATGCAGTACAATATAGTTAAACTATTATGTAGTACAAGGTAGGTGAATAAATTGATTGATCGCTCACAGTTAAAGCGAGGAACACTAGAAGGATGCATAGTTAAGATAATAAGCAAAGAAGAGACATATGGTTATGAAATTGTTTCTAAATTAAAAATGTTTGGCTTTGAAGATGTAGGCGAAGGGTCAACATACCCTATTTTAATGAGGCTTGAAAAAAAGAAGATTATATCATCTATCTACAAAGAATCTCCACTTGGTCCTAAAAGAAAATATTATTTTTTGACAGAAATTGGTCAAGCGTTTTTAAAAGATTTTGAAAATTCATGGGATGAAGTTAAAAAAACTGTTGACCGAATAATGAAAGGAGAATAAGTATATTTTTAAAAATGAAGTAACACTATTAAAAAAAGAAAATACAATCCAATTAATAAATTTAAGAGAAGACGATCAACAGATAATTAAAGATATTTTGAAAAGTATGAGTATTTTTAAAGTAAATTGATATGATGCTCAAGTGATTCAAAGAGATTTGATTGGTATGGCTTATGAACAAAATTTGAGAGGTTCTAGTTTGAACAAATCAATTGGAATGGATATCAAAAAATTTACTCATGAAATCATTTATAATAGTGGAGGGCCAAGTAAAATAGAAATTGTACTTAATTTTTTACTAAAACTATCAGGTTATTTTTTTTGGTGGTTTACACTTTTGGCTATTGGAGCATATGGAAGCTTATCATGGGAAGCTAATCCAATTATATATGTCTTTTTTGTTGGAGTTGTATTATTATCTTTCATAACTGAAGGAATTTTAGCGCCTTTATTTATTACAGAAAGAGGTATTAAAAAAAATCTTCATGTATTAATTTCCTTTTTTTTATTTATTATATTTACTTTTATAATATTTAAATTAAATAATAAGGATTTTACCTACGAAATAAAAGGTTGGTTAATTATTAGTGTTTCTAGTTTGCTATATATAATAATAAAATATTTAAATTCAAAAAATATTAGTAATTTAGCTAAAGATAAAAAAATTTTATTAATGATTTAACAATTTAACATTATGAGGTAAAAATGAGATGAATATAATAAAAAAATTTACTATTTGGATAGATGCAGATGGGTGTCCTGTTGTAAATTTAACTATTAATATTGCTAAAAAAAATTCTATACCAGTTATAGTAGTTAAAAACTATTCCGTGCAATTAAAAAGTGATTACGCTAAAATAGTCACCGTTGATATAGCTAGAGATTCAGCAGATTATTATATAGCAAATAACATTAGCACCTACGATTTAGTTATTACTCAGGATTATGGTTTAGCTGCTATGGTCCTCGCAAAGAAAGGATTTTGTATTAATCAAAATGGAAAGGAGGTAACTCCTTCTAATATAGATTTTATACTTGATACACGATATCATAATAAAGTTTCAATGATGCAAAATAATAGAGGGCCAAAACATAAAAAACGTTCAGAAAACGATAATTTAATTTATGAAAAATCACTTACTGAGTTTATTAATGAAAGGATTTTAAATAAGTCCAAATAAATATTATTCTGATTATTTTTTTAAAATTCAATAAATTAATTGCCAACAATTTTATACTATGTTAATATAACTAAAGTGGTATATACAACTATACCATTGATGAAGGGAAAGATTTTATTATGAACAAAAACTATA
>CAZFTH010000261.1:0-2177 GCA_964521745.1 uncultured Peptostreptococcaceae bacterium | reverse complement strand
GCTGTTTTTTGAAATAGATAAATACTCTAATTTTTTATAAGTGAATAATCAGGCTCTACTCTATTTCTTCCTTTGCTTTTAGCTAAGTAGAGATTTTCATCAGCTCGTTTAATAATGCAGTTTGCTTCGTCATCCTTTTGGACGGAAGAAATTCCTATGCTAACAGTATAATTGCCTTCTATATCAAAAGACTCTTCCTCAATGGCTTTTCTAATGGATTCTCCTAAAAGAACAGACTCAGCCAAATGAGTATTAGGACAAATTACAATAAATTCTTCTCCGCCCCAGCGTCCCAAAACATCAGTTTTTCGCATTCTTTCCTTTAATATTTCAGCAGTTTTCTGCAAACACCAATCTCCTTTTTGATGTCCATACACGTCGTTTACTCTCTTAAAATTATCTACATCAACTATTAATACAGAAAAAGCTGTGCCATATCTTTTGAACCCTGCTATTGCTTCATCTAGCCTTTTATCTATTTCCAACCTATTATAAAGACCTGTTAATTTATCTGTTATGGCTAGTACCATGGTTTGCTCAAGAAGTTTTTCTAGCTCTTGGGTCTTTTCATTAACCATTATTTCCAAAATCCTGTTTCTTTCTTCCATTTGCTTAAGAGGGTAGGACTCATCAGCTCCTTGTTCTTTTGCAGGAAAGGATACATGCTGATGCCTAATTTTGAATGTATCAGCCTCGCTTTCTCTTGAAAACAAAATGCTCATCCGTAGGTCACTTAGTTTAACCTCATGCCCGAAGAGCTCAGTCTCAAAGTCTACGATACAAAACACGATGGCTGATAAACTGCTTATTACGTCTACTTCAAATTCCTGAAACTTGTACCGGACTTCGCTAGGAGCTTGCTCAATATCCCTCTTGAAAAGCCTCATAGAATTGTAACTATCTTTAGAAAACTCATCCTCCCCAGTTCCAATACCCTTGAAATCTTGGCTTAAGAATTGGAGTAGTTTTTCAAAATTTCTCTCTTTCAGATATGTTTCAAAATAATCATTGCATATTTTAATGACTTCATTTTTAACACTCATATATTGCCTCCTGTGATATTGGCCTCTATAGTGGTTATCTTGATGTTAATTTTATATAGTATAATAAAAGCTTGTTAGAAATTAATACCCAATACATAGATGATAGTGCATCTGATTTTATAATTTCGAAATATTTTGATATTTCAATTGTAGCATTTTTTAATTATAAATACCTACAAATACTTATAAATACTTTATTAAAGATTTTAAATTTCTTTATTACTATTTTTTAGAACCTAGGATTAGAAACTAGCTTACAAAAAAATCCATTATTGACTTGAATAAATTTTGTGATATAATTTAGGAAAACGTTTAACCAAAAGAACTTATACGGATGTGATTTATGAAGGTTACAATTAAAGAGATTGCTAATGCTGCAGGGGTATCTATTGCTACAGTTTCAAAAGTGGTAAATGGAAAAGACCATAATATTACTCCAGCAACAAGACAGAGAGTTTTAGAAACTATAAATGAATTAAATTACGTGCCAAATAGAATAGCCTCATCTATGATTACAAAAAATACCTATACTATAGGACTTGTAATCCCAGATATAACAAATCCTTTTTTCCCTGAGGTAGCAAGAGGAGTAGAGGATTATGCAAATCAAGCAGGCTATCATGTGGTTTTATGTAATTCAGATAACAACTTAAAAAAAGAATCAACCTATATATATATGCTCCAAGAAAAAATGGTAGATGGCATTATTATCACCTCTTCGACCTCTAGTGTGAGAGAAGAATCGGCAAGAAACTATATGAAGATTGGAATACCAATAATCACAGTCGATAGAGATATGAAGGATTTTAAAACACAGGGTAAAATTTTAGTAGATAATACCAAGGGTGCTTTTGAAGCAGTGTCCTATATGATTGAAAAAGGATATAAAAAAATTCTTCACTTGTCTGGTTCTATGAACTCAACTCCATCGATTCAACGTTTTGAGGGATATAAAAATGCTCTTAAGTATCATAATATAGATTTTAATCCAGATTTATATCTTGAAGGAACTTATGATGTAGAATGGGGATATGAGGGTATAAAAAAAATAATGGACAAAAAAATTGATTTTGACAGCGTGTTTTGTGGTAACGATTTAATAGCGATAGGTGCAATGAAAGCAATAAAAGAACT
>CAZFTH010000260.1:0-2181 GCA_964521745.1 uncultured Peptostreptococcaceae bacterium | reverse complement strand
CTGTTCTGTATCCATACTGGATAGAGTCGAATCTAGCAAGGTTTGATGAGGCTTCAGCTGATGAAATGATGTAATAAGCTGATAGTGCATAGTCTAGATTTTTTATTTTTACATCCTCTACTATAGCGCCTAGCTTTTCAAATTTTTCTGCTGCTTTTAATATGCTCTCTTTTACGTCTGATTGAACTCCCTGCTCGAAAAACTCTCTAGGAAGAGCTATTTTCATGCCTTTTATATCTTTTTTTATCTCTGTTTCATAGCTAGGCTTTTCAAATTTCACACTAGTGCTGTCCTTTGCATCGTGTCCTATAAGTACCTCTAAGGTAAGCGCTGCATCTTCAACAGTTCTAGCTATAGGTCCAATTTGGTCTAAGGATGAAGCAAAAGCTACTAATCCACTTCTAGATACTGAGCCATAGGTAGGCTTTATTCCTACTGCTCCACAAAAGCTTGCTGGCTGTCTTATCGAGCCTCCAGTATCAGAGCCTAGAGCAACAAGCGCTTGATGAGATATCACTGAAGCCGCTGAACCTCCTGAGCTTCCACCTGGTACTCTTGATATATCGTGAGGATTTGTGGTTATTTTATAATAAGAGTTTTCTGTAGAGCCACCCATTGCAAACTCATCTAGGTTTACTTTACCTAGCATTATGGCATCCTCACCTTTTAACCTTTTAACTACCTCAGCATCAAAAGGGGACATATAGCCCTGCATCATCTTTGAGGCACAGGTTGTAGGCATATCCACAGTACACATATTGTCCTTTAATGCTATTGGCATTCCTGCTAATCTTCCAAGCTTTTCGCTGTTTTTTCTTTTAGTATCTAAAGCTTCAGCTTGCTTTACAGCCTCTTTGTTTATATATAAATAAGCTCCTATTTTATCATCTACTTTTTCAATCTGAGCTATATATGACTTAGCTATATCTACGCTTGATATTTCACTTTTATCTAGAGCAGATTCCAGCTCCTTTATCGACATATCTATAATTCTGGTTTTCATAATCCACCTCGTGACTTTCTATTTAAATTTAAGCTTCATTTTAAGCTTCGTTGTAAGAATGGTAAGCACATACAATTTATATTATCTCCAAGCTTTCTATTCTATAATTTGAGGAACAAAGAAGCATCCTTCTTCTTTTGTTTTAGCATTTTTTAGAAGTTCATCTCTATCGTAGGATTTTTCTAGCTCATCTTCTCTAAACACATTGCACACTGGAAGTATATGATCTAGTGGCAAAGTATCAGAAGTATCGAGCTTTGAAAGCTCATCTGCAAAAGCTATAATATTACTTAGGTCTTCACTTAGACTCATTTTTTCAGATTCATCTAAATGAATTCTAGCAAGGTCAGCTACATACTCTATAGTTTCTTTTGTCACAGCTGATTTTGATTCAGATTTTTTAATTACTGCTCCTTGAGCTTTTGTATATAGCTCAAGCTCACTTAGCTGGTCGTCACTAACTGTAGATGGAGAGCTTATCATTACGCAAGAGCCATCTCTCATCTTAGGAAAAGCTATTACCTCTCTGATTGATGATGACCCAGTGAGTAGCATCACTAATCTATCTACTCCAAAAGCAAATCCTCCATGAGGCGGAGTTCCATATTCAAAGGCTTCTAGCATAAAGCCAAAGCGCTCTTTTGCTTCTTCCTCGCTAAACCCAAGTAGCGAAAACATTTTAGCTTGCAGCTCCTGCTCATGGATTCTTATGCTTCCACTTCCAAGCTCCACTCCGTTTAGCACTATATCATAAGATTTTGCTCTAACTAGCCCTGGGTCACTTTCCATAAGTGCAAAATCCTCGTCCTTTGGCATAGTAAATGGATGGTGCATTGCTACATAGCGTTTTTCTTCTTCTGACCACTCAAGAAGAGGAAAATCAGTTACTACTAAAAACTCAAAATCATCTTTTTTTCTCAGCCCTAGCATATCGGCAGCATCTAATCTTAATCCTCCAAGTATCTTGTAAACCGATGCTTCCTTGTCAGCGCAAAAGATAATGAGATCTCCAGGCTCTGCCTGCATTTTATCTAAAATACTATCCATTTCTTCTTTTTTGAAGAACTTGGTTAGTACAGATTTAAGCTCTTTATCTTGACCTATAGCTATCCACGCCATTCCTTTTCCGCCATAGCTCACAGCTTTTTCAGTTAGCTCCTCTATTTGAGTTCTTGTAA
>CAZFTH010000259.1:0-2199 GCA_964521745.1 uncultured Peptostreptococcaceae bacterium | reverse complement strand
CTTTCGAAGTATCAAATTGACTCTATCTGAGATATCTAGCATATGATAAATTGTACTAGCGCTGTAAAGCAAAATTAAGCTAGCTCCAAAAATTGAAAATCCAACTATATGCCATGGAGTTCCTTCTCTAACAGCTAATAAAATGAGAAAAATCATCCCAACTATTGATGCTATAGCTCCTGCCATATGTGTAAGACAACTAACAGGATCTTTTATTTTCTTTAAAACCTTAAGCACTTGTATCATCTCCTAAATAAGTCTATTTATATTTCATTATATGCTAAAAAATAAAAAAAGTCTTTTATTTTTGATAACTATTCTTAATAAGGACTTCTATTTTCTAAAGAAAGGATAGCGTTAAACTATTTTACTAAATTTAACTATTTTGTTCCCTATTTTATTTTTTTTTATATATAATATAGTATATAACAATGTGAATTTTTTTTACATATATTTTAAACTCTACTTGAGGTGAATTATGAATAACAAAACTACTCTTACTCCAGGCGATATTCTTAGAAAAATTAGAAAGGAACTTGGATTTAAACAGCATGAGCTTGCTGCTGACGATATAACAAGAAATCTAATTAGTCTTATAGAAAATAACCGTGCTACTCTTAACAGAGGAAATGCTGAAATTTTAGTACGCAATATGAATAACTTATGCAAGGCTAGAGGTATAGATATACAGCTTGAGTTTAGAGATTTATTTATTCCTGGTATTTATGATGCTAAAAGCACTGCTAGAGGATATATGAATTATCTCAAGGAAGCCACTTATAATAATTACAAAATCCCTAATGATAAAATAGACGAAATAGCTTTATTTGTAAGCAAGTGGGATCTTCAACCTCAAAACACTTATATATATGAGCTCCTAGCAAAATACTATCTTGAGCAAAATGACATCCCAACAAGCTATTCATATTACATTAAAACTTTTGAAAATGCAGTTAAAATAGACAAAAACCCTATGATAGTCTTAAATCTTGCTCCTAGGGTTATGGATGTATGTGTATATTTAGGAAGAACAAATGATGCACTTCAAATAGGTAAGATAGCTCAAGCGCATTGTTTCTCTGAAGATATGAAATGTATGATTCCTATATGGTATAAACTTGCTTCTATAAACTATAATAATAAAAATTACGATGAAGCTTCAAAACATTTGGCTCAATTAGATAAATATATAGAAATGTCCGAATCATCGAGAATAGTAGATATTAATATTTTAAAAGTCCTAGTATGTATAGAGAACAAAAACTATAAGAAAGCTTTAGAAATTCTAAATACTACAGAGGTGCTTATCCAAAACGAGGATGAAATAGAAGACCTTCTTCATTCGATGAAAATAAAAATATTTACACTTAATCGCAATAAAAAAAGTATTCAAAAAGAAATTGATATCCTTGATGACCGCCTTAGCTCTTTAAAATATATTCCAGCCTACATTTCAGATATCTCTCTTAATATGGCTATTGGGTATACTTATTTAAAAAACAACGTTAAAGCAAACGTGCACATTAAAACTGCTCTATCTTTTGCTCTAAAAAATAAAGATAGAATATCATATAAGAAGATAATAGAATTTATTTATGATAATGAAGCTAATTTTATTGATATTTTAGAAGAAGTAATTAATAATAAATCAGATAATCTAGCTCATTTTTTAAACGAGAAAGAATTAATATCCCTAATTAAGTTATTAAATAAAAATCAAAAATTTGACCTATCAAATAAAATTTTACTTCAATATACGGTATAAAGTTAATAATTTATTAAAAAACTATAAATAACATTAAATTTTCTTTTATTTAATTTGTAAATAACATTAGATTTTCTTTAATTTAATTTGATTGCTTAAAAATTAAAAAGGGACTGCATAGAAATAAATACAATATATTGGTTTTGTTTAAAACTACAATATATTTATTTTTCTAACAGTCCCTTTTATTTTAAATTATCAAATTTCTAACTGCTTTTAAACTGATACTTTTTTATATCATTTAACTATCTTTTTACCATATTTATAATAGACAGTACTATTACCGCACCAACCACTGCTACAAACAAGCTCCATATATTAAATCCAGTAACTCCCTGTCCACCTATCATACCAAATACAAAGCCTCCTACAGAAGCTCCTACAATACCTGCGATAATATTACCAAACGCTCCCATACTAGCATCATTACCAGT
>CAZFTH010000258.1:0-2207 GCA_964521745.1 uncultured Peptostreptococcaceae bacterium | reverse complement strand
CCGTTGCATAAAACTTATAAAAAGTTATAAATACATTACATTTTATATGACAAGTTTTACATGTGATTATCGTTTCCAATAATCTTCCCTGTTCATCGTGTCCGATTTTGCCAAAGCTACTTTCGTTTGGTATAACACTCCAAGGGCTTAAATTCGGGTGCAACGCACCCTACATATTAGCACTACCTTGATGGTGGTATTATGCTAATTTATAGTTTCCAAGATTAATACTGGCATTTTTATCCCTATCTATAACCAAGCCACACACATTACAGTTATAGGTTCTATCAGAAAGTTTCAAGTCTTTTTTTATGCCTCCACAACGAGAACAAGTCTTGCTACTTGGATACCACCTATCTGCCAAAGCAAACTCTATTTTATTAAACTGACATTTGTACTTCATTTGTCTTTTAAACTCATAGAATTTTTGCTCAGCAATCTTCTCCGCTAAGTGCTTGTTTTTCATCATTCCACTTACATTTAAGTCTTCCATTACCACTCTATATGGATTTAACTTAATTATTTTGCTTGTAGCTTGATGAATATGGTTATTTCTGATATTATTTAGCCTTCTGTGAACAAGTTTAATTTGCCTTTCTAATTTAATAATATTATTAGTTTTGACAAACTGATTACCTTTCTTGTTCATCTCGTATTTTCTTGATACTTGTCTTTGCAATCTTTTAAGCTTTTTCTTTAATCTTCTCACTTCTTTTGATTTGTTAATGTTCTCAATAGGCTTATCTAAATGGTTTACTATCGCAAGGTGGCTTATGCCTAAATCTATTCCAATACTTAAATCTTCATTTAAACTGGCTTGGCTTTCGCCATGTTCAAATCCTAATGTTAAATACCAATACTTACCATCAAAGTGACATCTAGGGTTTGTATACTTGTCTAATTTAGGAATTTTGTAATTAGACGAATACTTAACTTTTCCTATCTTTTCGATATGAACACTATTGTTTTTAAAGGTAATTCTATCATATCTAACATAAAAGGATTTTTTAGATTTTTTCTTGTTTTTAAACTTAGGTCTATGAGCTAATCCATCAAAGAAATTCTTGTAAGCATCTTCTAAATCTGCAAATGCCTGGGCAGTTATCTGACCACTCACATTATATAGCCACTTAAAGTCATCGTTTTTCCTAATAGAATTATTAAACTCTTTTCTAATTTTAGCTTTCGATGGCTTTATACCTTCTTTGTACATTTCTTCCCATTTACTTAATCCCCAGTTGTAAGCAAATCTTGCAATGCCAACTGATTGAAACATTAACTCTTCCTGCTCTTTTGTGGGTGATAATCTAATCTTTATTGACTTAATCACATTTTCACCTCCTTTACAATTAATATTACCATAATTGCAAAAGAGCAAAACAGAAGTACTACAAATCTTATTATTACTGTCTTAAAAGATTACACTGACACTCATAAATAATGGGTGTCTTTTTAATGTATTTATGACTTCTTACAAGCTTTATGCGTATTCACATAAGGGCGTTAATCTTATGCAGTTCTCCTATGAACTTCTTATACTTTCATATAAGCGTAGACTATATCATCACCTACTCGGTGTCCCCCACTTCCACCCACTTGAGTGTACTCTCATTACGAGATAGTCGTTGAACTTTACCTTACGGTCTTAGCTGCTGATTGCCCATTACTTTAGAACTTAGGATTTAACCATATTCCATCTAATCAATTTTTTCTACTTTCGCCACATTCACACCTATATCCAGTTAGGATATTATGTTGTAGTTTGATTAGCTTTAGGGGTTTCCAGCAATTCAAGGGATTTTGGATAGACTAAAATCTATCACTCCATGCTCTTTACGAACATGGGAGGCTGTCAACAATATTCTAAGTTTAAAAGTTATATATTTTAATATATATCTATATAACTTTTTATAACTTATTTGTAACTGTTAGTTACCTCCTCAAATTCTTTCTTTTAAATATTGATTGACTGGCTTGATAATTAATACCTTGCTTCTTAGTGACAAATGAATTCATCATCTCTTAGTCACCCTTTTAACAAATAATGTAATGCTCATAATACTAACACTCCTTTCGTTTATTTATATAAAAATAAAAAGACCATAGCTTTGCTTGGTCTTTTTTGACATGGTAAGCCACACAAGTGATTCTCATGTGGAAAAACACATAAAAAGACCGCAGTAATATAGACTGCGGTCAATATAAAC
>CAZFTH010000257.1:0-2227 GCA_964521745.1 uncultured Peptostreptococcaceae bacterium | reverse complement strand
AGGATATCGAGGAGTCTGATAGCATCTATTATTTTACTATTCAGCCTAAAGGTGATTTTAGACGTTCATTCCTATTAGATAGCATAAGCTTAATAAATGCTGATAAAGAAGATATTTCTCTTCTTTATCAGCAAGAAGCTGGTGATATTCAAAATAATATAAATCCGGATTTTCTGAGCTTAATAAAAGCTCAAAGAGTGATGAACATTAATTTATCTCATCCAAATTGGAAAGATTGCTTAGGTAATAATCCTCTTCCTGCCTCTAAACCTATACACCTTAACATAGTAGGTCTAGGAGATGTAGGCGGAACGCTTCTTACAGGGCTAAAGCTAACAGGAGGTAACCATATCTCAACTATAGGCATCTACGATAAGGATGAAAACAAAATGCTTCGCTATGAGCAAGAGATGGAGCAAATCCACTTTGATGGACTAAGTTTGCCAAAGGTTATTCGCCTAGATGAAAATGACATCTTTGATTGTGATGTGCTGGCGTTTACAGTAGCTACTTTTATTCCTCCAGTTGGTAGTGAAATAAAGGATGTGAGAATGGCTCAGCTAGAACAAAACTCTAAAATACTAAAAATATATGCAAAAAAAGCTAGAGAAGCTAAGTTCAAAGGTCTTTTTGCTATTCTTTCTGATCCAGTAGACCAGCTATGCAGGGTTGCCTATGAACAAAGCAACACTGATGATTCTGGAACCAAAGATTACCTAGGTCTAGCAAGTGACCAAATTAAAGGGTATGGGCTTGGAGTAATGCATGCAAGAGCAGTATATCACGCTAAAAGAAATCCTGCTTTAGCTTCATATTTAGAAGAAGGAAGAGCCTATGGGCCTCACGGAAAAGGTCTAATCATAGCAAATAGTATAGATAATTACGATGAAGACTTAAGTGAGCAGCTTACTCAGCTTGCTCTGCACTCAAATTTAGATGTAAGAGCCACAGGCTTCAAGCCTTATATTGCACCTGCTCTGTCTTCAGGCTGTCTTAGTCTTCTAGCCACAATAAGAGGCGACTGGCATTATAGCTCAGTCTTTATAGATGGAAAATTCTTAGGCTGTAAAAATAGGCTTACTAAGAGCGGTGTCCAAATAGAAACTTTAGCTTTGCCTGAAAAGCTAATAAACAAACTAGCTGTTACTTTTTCTGATTTATAATATAGACAACTGGTTAACCTAGGGGGAATAGAACAATGCTATATATATTTTCATCGGATTCACCTTCAATCCAGCTCTCAGAAATGATTAATGCTTTTTGTCATTCTTATTCTGACTTTAAATTTGTAACTTTAGATAATCTTCCTTCCCTGAAGCCACATGACAAAGTCCTATTTGCTTGGGAAGCTGATATCTGTGGTGTTGATACCAGTATTTTAAAGCTCATTCACAAAGCATATCTAAGCTCACCTAAATTTTTTAGTGGCTGCAAAGGCTCTATCCTATGCTTTAGCAAGACAATTTTTTACACAAAATATTTTTCAAGCCATATAGCATTTCTAACAAACAATATGGGTCTAGAATTCATAGGAAAACCAATGGTAGAAGCTGTAGAAAGCTACAATAATTTCAAAAACAAACAAAGGCTGAACAATATATCTCTAAAACAGCTGTGTCTTGAAGAATGCATGAATCTAGGCAAAAGGCTAAAAAATGACAAGCATGAATTACATCAAAATCCTAAAATAACTGCAGTTCATGCTAGTCACATAGACAGGTCAAACACCTATGCTCTTATGAAGCTGATACTAGATAACCTATCTATTGAAAAAAGCATATTTTCATTAGCTGAGGAAAGAATAATGGATTGCCGAGGCTGTGACTTTGAACAGTGTATGAATTTTTCTAATCACGGTGTATGCTATTATGAAGGTGACAAGCTAAAGGATATATTCAAATCTCTTGATTCATCACAGGCTCTGCTTGTTGCCTGTCCAAACTATAACGACTCTATGCCAGCAAACTATTTCGCCATGATTAACAGGATGACCTATATTTATAGACAAAAGGATTTTTCTGATAAATACCTCTACGCTATTATCGTATCTGCAAACTCAGGTTTCGATATGGTTGCAGGGCAAATAATATCAGCCTTTTGCTTTAATAAAGGTTTTAGGCTAGCTCCGAACTTTGCTCTTATGGAGCAAGCAAATGAACCTCTTTCAATATTAAATCTTCCTCATATAAACCAAAGTATGAGTAAGTATGCTAAGGATTTAGAACAA
>CAZFTH010000256.1:0-2230 GCA_964521745.1 uncultured Peptostreptococcaceae bacterium | reverse complement strand
TTTTAGCAGTACTGGTTGCTATATTTGCAATTCAAAACTCATCAGCCGTTCCTGTCAACTTCATAGTATATCATCTCGAAATTTCTCAAGCCCTTATAATACTTATTTCTGCTATTATCGGAGCTATAATTGCATTTTCGCTTGGTCTTATGAAGCAGTTTAACATGAACAAAACCATCAAGGAAAAAGACAAGCAAATACGAAATTTAGAAATGTCAGTCGCAAAGCTAGAAATTGAAAATGGCGAGCTCCATACCAAAAACGCTATGAGTTTAGACTCTGAAGCATCTAGATTAAATACTTCTACAATCTCTGATGATACTAATATCACTAATTAACATAATAAACCAAATCAACCTACTCCAAGAAATTTTATTTTATTGGCAATATTAAAATTTAAAGGATGTGCTACTTAGCACATCCTTTAAATTTATATAATTCCTCTTCTGTTTTAAAAAGAGGATAGCCCATCCTTGCATGAAGCTTTACTAGCCAAGGCTGAATTAATCCTGCTTTATTTAGTACCTCTTCCATCATAAACACCTCAGATACATCTCCATGAGCGATTATGCTTCCTTCATCCATTACATAAACATAATCACAGACCTTGTAAATCAAATCCATGTCGTGACTAGATATAACAACTTTCTTATGGTCTTGGTCTGATAGAGATTTTATTATCTCTTCTACTTGAGTTGTAGCTACTGGGTCTAATCCTGCACTAGGCTCATCCATAAAAATTATCTCGCTGTCCATAGCTATAACTCCAGCTATCGCAACTCTTTTTTTCTGCCCATGACTTAGAAAATGAACTGGCTTGTCAGCAAAATCCTTAGCTCCTACGCTTGCTAAAGCTATATTTACTCTGTGATTTATCTCCTTCTCATCTACTCCTAGGTTTCTAAGAGCAAAGGCAACATCATCATAGACCTTTGAAAAAAATATCTGCTTATCTGGATCTTGAAATACTATAGACACCTGCTTTCTAAGCTCCCTTAGGCTTGCCTTATCGTATTTCATAGGTTTTTCATCATAAAAAATCTGTCCTTGCTTAGGTCTTAGTACGCCTGTAAAGTTTAAAAATAATGTAGATTTTCCAGCACCGTTAGAGCCTATTATCCCAATACAGCTTCCTTTAGACAAATCCATCGATATATCCTTTAGGGCTACTGTCTGGTCTTCATAGATATAGGTTACATTTTTCATCTCAAGCATCTTGGTCCTCCTGCTTTTCCATATGAAAATCTCCTGTGTACAGCTTGCTATCTAGTGCAATTTCCATATCTTGATATCTATTCATGACTCTCTCAAACAAAACTCTAATGAGTATAGAAAGAGAAGAATATGAGTTTTTTAAATTATTATATCCAAATCTAAGCTCCTGAGCTCTATATATCTCAATGGATTCATCCAGTAAAATAAATATAAATCTATAGGTAAGAGCATATAAATCCAAAAAATAAGCTGGAAGACGAAGCTTTCTCATAATATACAGCTGCTGATCCATAGGAGTCGTGAGCGTCAGAAAATAAAGACACCCAAGAGCTGACATGGCTCTTAAAAAGAGAGTAAGAGCATTGTTGAGTCCTAACTCGGTCACCCCGACATAAAACACCTTTAAATTTACACTCCATATAAACACAGATTGGTCCTGAGAAAATGAAAAAACTATTGCAAGAATACTGGTAAATAAAAATGCAAAAGGCACAGTTAGCATCTTTAAGTACTTTCCTAGTGGAATCTTCGCCCAAAACACAGTTCCTGCAAATGCAAAAGCAATAATTGCAATAAAAATAAGAGGCTCTTTGTTAATCAAGCTTGCAAGCAAAAGCCCCATAGAGTATCCAAATTTCTTTTTCGGACTTAAGTCCTTAAGGTTATTAGTATAAGCAAATTTATCTATTATTAGCATCTTTATTCCTTCTTAAGCTTTAATCTAAAAAATTACACGGTCTTTCTCAATCAAAATTACATAGAGTCTTTAAGTCTTTTAATAAACATTTCTGATATTGGTTCAAACTCTCCTAGCCCTTTTAGTATAGGCTCCGATTTATACCCATTTGACTCAAAAAATGATTTCCAAGAATCATCTTCATCAGATGCCATATCGTTAATTGCATGATCTCCAGCCACTATCATAAATGGAAGCAGGTATAGCTTTTCATAGCCTTGACCTTCTAATTCCTCCAGTATATTCTCTGCCTCTGGATAGCCCTCCACAGTCCCTAAA
>CAZFTH010000255.1:0-2233 GCA_964521745.1 uncultured Peptostreptococcaceae bacterium | reverse complement strand
GCTCACCCAGTTTGCCGGTGATCCATGAGTAAGGTGACCGCCTTGGTCTAATCTCATGCTCAGCACCTTGTCCCCTGGCTTTAGTATAGCTGCAAATACACTATAGTTTGCCGTAGAGCCTGAATAAGACTGAATATTTACATGCTCTGCTCCAAATAATTCCTTGGCTCTTTCCCATGCTAACTCTTCTAGCTTATCAGCTAAATGTGAACCTGCCTGAAATCTTTTGCCAGGATATCCCTCTAGAGTTTTGTTTGTAAATACACTTCCTGAGAGCTCCATCACCGGAATAGGAACTGTACTTTCTGATGCAATCATCTCTATATTTTGTTCTTGTCGCCAAAGCTCCTCATCCAAAATCTGAGCTAAAATAGGGTCTGTTTGCCTAGTGATTTCTAACATGATAACCTCCTTGAGCAATTTATATATTACCTAATTATCTCAAATATTCTGAATTTTTGCTACACTAAAAGCAGAATTAAAGATATATCCTGCTTTCTAGTATTAAGGCTCTCATATACCAGTAATCCAAAATTGCTAAAGGATTTCTAAAAGCTTGTATTATTCGCAAAAACTTTATTTTCAGCCTGTATCATATTAGTAATTAGACTTCCCATCTCTTTACAGCCCATAATCATAGAGCTTACACTTTCTCTGCCTTCTTCTGATTTAATAATTTTATACGAGTCTTTTATATCATAGGTTCTGTATCCCGATTCCAAAACCTTTGTGACGGCGTTTTCTATGCATCTAGCTTCTTCGATTAGTCCAAAAGAATGTCTTAGCATCATGGCAGAGGACAATATCGCGGCAATTGGGTTTGCAGTGTTTTGCCCTGCAATATCAGGTGCAGAGCCATGAATTGGTTCATACATCCCAAAGCTTCCTTCTCCTAAACTTGCTGAAGGTAGTAATCCTATAGAGCCTGTAATTATACTGGCTTCATCTGATAGTATATCTCCAAATATATTGGAGGTTACCATAACATCGAATTGCCTAGGGTCTTTTATAAGCTGCATAGCGGCATTATCAACATACATATGTGTAAGCTCTACGTCAGGATAATCATGAGAAACCTCAGTAACAACTCTGCGCCATAGTCTTGAGCTTTCCATGACATTGGCTTTATCTACGCTTACTACTCGCTTTTGACGGTTCATAGCAGAATCAAAAGCTCTTATTGCTATTCTTTTGACCTCGGCTTCGCTATAGGACTCTACATCATAAGCCTTCATCCCATTTTTACTGCCCTTCCAGCCTTTTTCTCCAAAATAAATTCCACCAGTAAGCTCTCTTACTATAAGTATATCTATGCCATCTCCTATTATTTCCTCTTTCAGAGGGCAAGCATTTTTCAGTGCCATATGAATTGTTGCTGGTCTTAAATTCGCATATAATCCAAGCTCTTCTCTTAGGCCAAGAAGTGCAGTTTCCGGTCTTGCTTCTCCGGAAAGGTCATCCCATTTCGGTCCCCCTACTGCTCCAAGCAGTACGCTGTCACTAGCTCTACATAGGTTTACCGTAGCCTCTGGAAGGCACTCTCCTGTTTCATCTATTGCTATTCCTCCAGCTAGAGCTTTATTGAATTCAAACTCATGTCCAAAAATCTCTCCTGTTTTTTCTAGTACCTCACATGCCGATCTACACACCTCTGGTCCGATTCCGTCTCCTTCAATTACTGCTACCTTAAATCTTCCCATAGTAATCACCTCTTCTTAATAGATTTATTTGCCTTTATCATTACTTGATAAGTTCATTCTAGTTTGCTTTACTAGTCCATCCGCTTTCATTATCTCCTCGATAAATTTTGGAAAGCCTTGAGCCTGATACTCGCAGTTCTTTGTAATATTTTTTATTATTCCTAAGCTAAAATCTACTTCTATTTCATCACTATCTTCTATATCTAGCGAGGCTTCTCTGCTTTCTAGAATAGGCATCCCTATATTAATAGCATTTCTATAAAAAATCCTTGCAAAGCTCTCAGCTATAATGCAAGATATCCCCGCGTATTTAATAGAAAGAGGAGCATGCTCTCTGGATGAGCCGCAGCCAAAATTTTTGCCTGCTACCATAATATCTCCAGCCTTGATTTTATTTACAAAGTCAGAATCTATATCAATCATACAGTACTTTGCAAGTTCCTCTCCACTAGACACATTAAGATACCTAGCTGGAATAATTACATCTGTATCGATATCATCTCCGTATTTAAAAACCCTACCTCTAGCCCTCA
>CAZFTH010000254.1:1691-2259 GCA_964521745.1 uncultured Peptostreptococcaceae bacterium | reverse complement strand
CTCCATTATTTATTGCTTCTGTTAAATTTCCTCCAACAAAATGTACCTCTTGTCCTATGGTAATGAAAATAACTGCCATTCCAGTATCTTGGCACATAGGAACATTTTTTTCCTCTGCTAGCTTTGCATTTTCTAGTATGTCATTTATGATGTTTTTTCCTAGTGGAGAAGCTTCTGCAAGTGAAGATTTTACTAGAGCATACTTTATATCTTTATTCAGATAATAGTTAGCATCTATACACATTTTCTCTATGGTATTTTCAATTAAAGCTACGTTAATTTCTTTCATTTTTTTACTCCTAAAATTATTTTTTTATTTTGTTATTATTTTCTAAAACTAGGGTATTATCACTTATATATTAATACAAAATATATAGGTAAGTATAGTGTTATAAATCTAAATATTTTTGTTTTAATATTTAGTAATTTATATCTTGATTTAATTTTTTTTTGGAATATAATCATATCATGATATTATATTATATTTTTAAGGAGGCGATTGCAGCTTTAAGCTGTGGACATATGAATAGATTACTGCGTGTTGGCGTAGATATAGGATCCACTACCA
>CAZFTH010000254.1:0-1681 GCA_964521745.1 uncultured Peptostreptococcaceae bacterium | reverse complement strand
TAAGGTAGTTATTTTAAATTGCAAAGAAGAAATTGTATTTAGTCGCTATGAAAGACATTACGCTGATATAAAGAATAAATTAATCAGCGTACTAAACGATGCCTACGTTATATTACAAGATACAGATTTGTCAGTAGTAGTTTCTGGATCTGGTGGGATTAGTTTTGCTAATTTTTTAGGAATAGATTTTGTTCAGGAGGTTATAGCCTCTACGAAAGCTATTAAGCGTTATTATCCTCACACTGATGTTGCAATAGAACTAGGTGGTGAGGATGCTAAAATTACATATTTATCTGGTGGACTAGAACAAAAAATGAATGGAACTTGTGCTGGGGGGACAGGATCATTTATAGATCAGATGGCATCACTACTTAAAGTAGATGCTTCTGGTCTTAATGAGCTTGCTTGCAATCACAATAGAATATATCCTATAGCTGCACGTTGTGGAGTTTTTGCCAAAACAGATGTACAGCCTCTGCTCAATGAGGGAGCGAAAAAAGAAGATATTGCCGCTTCAATTTTTCAAGCAGTTGTAATTCAAACAATCGGTGGACTTTCATGTGGAAGACCAATTAGAGGAAATGTAGCATTTTTAGGAGGGCCTCTTTACTTCTTGTCGCATTTAAGACATAGATTTATAAGTACCCTTAACCTTGAGCCACATCAGGTTATTTTTCCTGAGAATTCTCAGCTTTATGTAGCTCTAGGCGCTGCACTATGTGCCGATGAAAGCAAGGTCTGTAAATTAAATAATTTACTAGGAAACATTAAAAACATGCAAGATTGCACTTTGGATGAATCGAATAGATTGCCAAGGTTATTCAAGTCAGAGAGCGAATATAATGATTTTAAATTAAGACATGATAAGAATAAGATAAAAACGAGAGAACTTAAATTCTATGAAGGAAATTGTTATTTAGGAATTGATGCTGGTTCTACTACTACAAAGGTTGCTCTTATCAGCGATAAAGGAGAACTTTTATATTCTAGATATGGAAGCAACAAAGGGAACCCACTTATGTCTACAGTAGAGTTTTTAGAAGATTTATACTCTGAGCTTCCAGATTCAGCAAGTATAGCTTCTTCTGCTGTTACAGGATATGGGGAAGCACTTATAAAAACGGCTCTAGGAATTGATATAGGTGAAATAGAAACTATAGCACATTACAAGGCAGCAGAATTTTTTTGTCCAGGCGTTAACTTTATTTTAGATATCGGTGGGCAAGACATGAAATGTCTGAAGATAAAGGATTCTAGCATTGATTCTATTTTATTGAATGAAGCATGCTCATCTGGATGTGGTTCGTTTTTAGACACTTTTGCTCAGTCACTTGGGATGAGTATTACAGATTTTGTAGATGTTTCTATAAAATCAACAAATCCTGTTGATTTAGGTTCAAGATGTACAGTTTTTATGAATTCAAGAGTAAAGCAAGCTCAAAAAGAAGGGGCTACAGTTGGAGATATTGCTTCAGGCCTGTGTTACTCTGTTATAAAAAATGCACTATATAAAGTTATAAAATTAAAGACTCCTGAGGAACTAGGAGCTAAGGTAGTCGTTCAAGGTGGAACTTTTTATAATGATGCTGCGCTTAGAAGCTTTGAGCTTCTATCAGAAAGAGAAGTAATAAGACCAGACATATCTGGGATTATGGGCGCTTTTGGCTGCGCAATTATAGCT
>CAZFTH010000253.1:0-2261 GCA_964521745.1 uncultured Peptostreptococcaceae bacterium | reverse complement strand
ATTTGCTAATCGTAATCCTCCCCTTTCATCTTAAATCTTTATTACGTATATTTTATCTGCTTCCTTGGAAGATAAGCTTTTTGTAAGCTTAAGACTATCTAACTTTATAGCATTGATATAAGAGATTATCTCACTCGTTATCTCTTCTCCAGGCAATACAAGTGGCACTCCAGGAGGATATGGCACAAGCGATTCTGCTGATACTCTTCCAATAGATTTATCTAGCTCAACAAGCTCTCTTTCTAGCTCTTCTGCTTCATGCCAATTAAGGATAGTCTTAGGCTTTGGCATCAGCTTATAGCTATTCAAGTTAATTGAGTTACTATCTTTTCTAGCTTCATTTATATGAGCATTTAATAGTGTTTTATAATTTGAATCTGCAAAAATATCCTTTAATGCCTCTACTAAGTTTTCATACATGATGCTAGTATCTGCTACAGTTCCAATTAAAACTATATTATTAAAATCTGCCATTTCCACTTGAATATTATACTTACTCCTTAAAAGCTCTGCCAAGTAATTTCCCCTAAGAGGAGTATTTACAACAAGCCTAGTAAAATCATAGCTTTCATTTTCTAGATGAGTTTCATCTAAAACTCTTATCCCTCTGATGTCCGAAAGAACTTCTTTTACCGTGTCTATATTTGTTTTTAGGCCTTTTATGAGCATTTTACCTTTAGTTTCCATTAGATATCTAGCCATATCCATTGATGCTAGAAAAAGATAAGATGGGCTACTTGATTGAAACATCTGAAGCTTTGACTCTATTTTTTCTATTTGAGCATCAGATAGGTTGTGTGATAAATTAAGTACTGCTGTCTGGGTAAAGGCTGGTAGAGTTTTATGAAAGCTAGTTACTGCAATATCAGCGCCTAAACTAATAGCAGTCTCAGGAAGTAGTGAGCTAAAATTAAAGTGAGCTCCATGTGCCTCATCTACGAGCAGTAGCATATTATTTTCCTTGCATAGATTTGATATTTCCTTTATATATGCACAGGTTCCATAATAAGTAGGTGAAGTAATTACTACAGCTTTTGCATCTTTATTTTCCTTAATAACCTCAGCTAAATCATTGGCATCAACAGTAGAGGCAATATCAAAATCATTTATCACCTTAGGATAAACATATATGCTACTCAGGTTTCCTAAATAAATAGCTGTAAAAACTGATTTATGACAGTTTCTTTGAACTATAATTTTATCATTTTTATTAAGTACCCCTAGTATCATACTGTAAATACCACAGGTACTGCCATTTACAAGCATGTAGCTTTTTTTGCTTCCCATAGCTTCTGCTAAAAGAACCTGAGCATCTTTTATCATTTCTTCAGCTTGATATAAATTGTCAGTCCCAGGAACCTCTGTCAAATCATAGCTATAAACATTGGCTTTTAAAAACTCCAGCTCTTCAAATGTCCTCTGGTTCTGCTTATGTCCAGGCATATGAAAAGCAGTATTATTTTGGTTTTTATAAAATTCGAGTCCCTTAATTATAGGGACTCTGTCAAAATTTATCATACTAATGGCTCCAATTCATCTTGATTCATCATCACGCTAGCTTCGACCATAAGAGCACACTCTAGTCTTTTTCTTTGCATCTGACAACCAAGGTCGTAAGGCTTTAATATATCGTTGTTGAAATTAAATGCATTTGCATGGCATCCACCTGAGCAGTAAAACTTAGCCCAGCATTTTGAACATTCATCTTTGGCATAAATATGTGCTTCTTTAAAGGTTTCTTGCATTTCTTTAGGAAGCTCAACTTTATCCTCCATTACATTTCCCATCTTAAATTCTTCTTGTCCTACAAATTGATGACATGGGTAGATATCTCCCTCAGGTGTAATTGCAAGATATTCATTACCTGCTCCACAGCCTGTCATTCTCTTTATAACACAAGGTCCCTGAGATAAATCAACCATAAAGTGGAAGAATCTAAAAGGCTCATTATTAACTCTCATTTTTGAATATTCTATAGCTAGCTTTTCATATTCATCTAAGATTTTAGGCAAATCCTCTTCTCTAAGTGCGTAAGGATTAGATTCATCTCCTACTACTGGTTCTACTGATGTCAAATCAAAGCCTAAGTCCTTAAAGTGAAGAACATCTTTGCTAAAATCCATATTATCTCTAGTAAAAGTACCTCTTACATAATAGTACTTGTCTTTTCGTTTTTCAATCAGCTTCTGAAACTTTGGAACGATAATATCATAGCTACCTTTATCATTTAAAGTTTTTCTCATTTTATCATTAACCGATTT
>CAZFTH010000252.1:0-2262 GCA_964521745.1 uncultured Peptostreptococcaceae bacterium | reverse complement strand
CCCCTACTTTTATACCCCTTCCGTTCGAAGTAAGAATGTTGATATAACACAAGAATTTGAGTATATGTTAATTTGAGACTCCGTTACATTCTCGTTTACCCTACTATATTTTCTGTGGATAATTAGATTCTTATTCTAAATTACTATCTAAGAACTCCTTAAGAGCAGACAGATCCTTATTATTCGGATCATAGAAAAAAGTTGCTATACCTAATGACTTCGCACTCTCTACAGCTTCCTGACTATGTTCAAAATATATTACATCTGAGGGATCAAGACTATATTCATCCAAAAAAGTTTTATAATATTCCGGATCGGTTTTATTAGGATCATGTTTAAGTGTAAATACTTCATATGGCATATCTACTATACCAAACTCAACTAATTGTTCATCGTTTGCATTGGTAAGTATGACCTTAGGATTATCATAGGTTTCAAGTAAATTGTGTAGATCTTCATCTACCTTTCCATTTACTACAAATGCTTTTGCTGCATCTACTAAAATTGTTTTCATAGTTTATTCTTATAAATATTATCTGATACATTTTATCGTAAATATATTTAGAATAGTAGTTTGGAGATGCGACCTGTGCACTTAGTAAACGATGCTCTAACAATCAATTTGAGGAATCCTTTTGTTGCTTGAAAATTTTCGTGATCCGTTCGAGTCCTGTCCACCCCGCCACATTTGAGTTGTTCCAATTAGACCTGTGCACTATATTTAAAGAGCCTTTTAAGGCTTGTTTTGTTTACCCCTAAAAGTAGGAGTGTTCAAATTTATGGCCTGGTGGATGAAAAGAGTCAAAAAAGAGATGTTTTTAAGAGCTCTCGGTTCGAAGGTAGAAGGTTGATGTGGCACAGGAATTTTTGACGATTTTAGAATACTAAACATCTACACAAAGTTTATCGAGAATAACATCCCTCGCTATTTCTATAAATTCCTCTATATTTTCCTTTAATTCCTTATCTATATCTAATTCTTCTCCAGAAAATTTCGCTTTATGAGAAAAACTATCTCTAATTGCGATAAATAAACTCCACTCTCCGTTATCATAGTCATTGTGAATTCTTTTCATTTCAGGAGCATAATGTTTTAAGTTCTCATCTATTTGTTTTCTTTCCTTACTGGAGTCATTAGAATCATATAAAAGGATTATAAAAACAACATAAAGTTGCCAATAATTTCCATAAAGATCATCCATCAGTCTAGCTCTCCTAAACAATTCAAGACAATATTTATGTCTGTTACTTAATTCATTAGTTTTTATAATGTCAGCGAACTTCTTGATCTCTGTATTTTCTGCTCCTAAAGAACCAGTTGTAGAGAGTGATCTTACCGAACCTCCCCTCTTCCCTTCTGAATCTTCAGATACTATCTCTTTTAATTCTAAACTTTCAGAAGGAACATCAAAGAAAAGAGAGAGCCAATTAACAAAGACTTGTACTTTTTTGATTATATCTTCTTCCTTAAAAGGTTCCCTTTCAACCTCAGCCTCTATTATAAATTGTTTCAGAGGTTTTTGATTTGTCTCGACTGGAAACCTCAAAACATGTCCGTCCTTCAGATCAAACTTATAAACTTTGGGGAAATTTATGTAAGTAATAAAACTTCCCTTTGCTACAATTTCTTTCTTATCTCTCATTTTTTACTGCGAACATGAATAAACTTACGTAGTATACTCCTTGTCATAAATTCTAGATTCACTCCCCTTTCTACAATTTCAATCTTTTCTTCATCCCATGAGCCGGAAAGAAACCCACCTTTCATCTCCTGGGCAAAATAATTTCCGTTATGAACAAAGCCTGAACGTATTTTTTTATAAGCTTCCTCTATAACTTCCTTCCATTCTCCTCTAGATTTTTCATTCACTTTAGGAAAGAGCTCATCTATTAATGCTTTAATCTCTCTTCGCTCATTATTATCCCAATGCTCTGCTTGATCTCCACACTTATTGCAAACCATCTTTCCTCCACATTTTATCTTAACAGGATTTACTAATTGGCACATTGAAATAATAAATAGAGTCATTTGTAGGGTATATGTCATATGAGGATTTCCTTCTCTTGCGAGTTTCACACTCATTGAAAAAGTAAATAAGGCATTTAAAAACTTGCCTAAATCTTCTTTATTTAGACAGTTGATCTTATCTATAAACTCTGGAACTAGGCTTAAACTATTATATTTCGTGTTATTGTATTGAACTTCTGGGTTAGAGAACTTCTCAGAACTATAAATCTCGAGTATGTCGTCAAACGATTGAT
>CAZFTH010000251.1:0-2266 GCA_964521745.1 uncultured Peptostreptococcaceae bacterium | reverse complement strand
ACTAAGCTACAGCCCACACAAGAGGTGGGCATTTTAGAAGCCAGCGGCTATATTTTAGCACAAGACATCTTTTCAAAGGACACATTGCCTCCATTTAACAAATCAGCAATGGATGGATATGCCTATAATATGGATAAAGCTAATGATGCTAAAACTCTTAAAGTAGTAGCTCTAGTAAAAGCTGGAGATTATTATGAAAAAGAGTTAAATCCAGGTGAAGCTGTAAAAATTATGACAGGAGCGCCAGTTCCAGCTAGTGCAGATACGGTTATAGAAATTGAGAAAGTAAAGGCTGAGAAGGACACGATAATAATTGAATCACCAGTAAAAAAAGGAAGCAATATTATATTTAAAGGAGAAGAACTTGTTTCGGGAGATTTAGTTTTAGAACCAGGGAAACAAATTACTCCAGCAGATATTGGGCTATTGGCATCTTTAGGATATCCTAGAGTTTCAATATATAAACCTCCCACAGTAGCATGCCTAGTTACAGGCGATGAATTAGTGGATATAGATCAAGAAATATCAAAAGGAAAGATACGAAACTGCAATACTTATACACTTGAGGCAATGATAAACCAAATAAAAGCAGTTCCAGTAGCATTTGACATAATTCCAGATGATAAAGAGGTACTAAAAGCTACAGTTTTGAAAGCCTTTGAGACTTGTGATCTTGTAGTAAGCACAGGGGGAGCTTCTGTTGGAGACTTTGATTTCGTGCTAGAGGTGTTAGAAGAAATTGGCGCTGAAATAAAATTTACAAAGGTTGCTATTAAGCCTGGAAAGCCAATAACCTTTGCTAAGTACAATAATAAATTGTTTTTCAGTCTTCCAGGAAATCCGATGTCAGTAATCACAGCTTTTGAACAATTTGTAAAACCAAGCCTAAGACAATCCATGGGAAATATGACTATGGAGCATGTAGAAACTATACCAATGAAAATAGGGGATGGGTTTAAGCTAAGAAAAGGAAGAACTAAATATATCTTCGTAAATGTTGAAAAGGTCGGTGACGAATATATAGCTTACAATACTAGCTCTCAATGCTCAAACCACCTTATGACTGTATCAAAATCAGATGCGGTGCTTATAATTCCAGAGAATATCGAGGATGTAAATAAAGGGGATATTCACAATGGCAGATTTATTTTTAAATAGAAAAACTAATAATCCTATGGACTTAAGTTCAAGCGAAGACTGCATAAAAGTAAGTGGAATTATCAAGCTAAATAGTGGAAGCTTTAGCATATGTGAGGATTATTTGATAATAGAGCAGAAAATAGAATTAAAAATCTATCAAAATGATAAGCTTATAGCTTCTAATGTATTTTATTGCAGTCCAACCTATATAAAGGAACTCGTTGTTGGATATTTAGTGAGCTTTGATATTATATCCAATTTTGATGATATAAAAAAACTCAGCATAAGCGAAGACAAGAGTGAAGCTATAGTAGAGCTAAGCGAGAATGTTAGAAAAAAAATTGATGATTTAGAGGATGACAATATAAGATTTTTCAATCCTAATTTAATTTTTGAGTCTATGCAAAAAAATTTATCTTACTCAAAGCTTTTTTCAAAAACTGGGGGAGCACATTGTATTGGATTTTTAGATACAAATAGTTATATTAAAGCTTTTGAGGATGTAGGAAGACATAATGCATTAGATAAATTGATAGGTCATATTTCAATAATGAAAATCAATCCAAAAGACATAGCTATTATAACAAGTGGAAGGCTTTCTCAAGATATGGCTCTAAAATGCATAAATGCAGGAATTAAGACAATTTTTACAAAGTCAGCACCTACAAGTATGGCATTTGAGCTTTGCAAAGCACACCAAATAACTTTAGTAGGCTTTGTACGTAATTCAAGGCTCAATATATATAATCAAGGGGCTTATAGTAAGATTATCAACGAAGATGCAATTGAAATGGTTTTTAGTGAAGCAAAGATTGATACTAAAAACCGAAGATATAAAGTTCTAAAGGACACAGCGATTTTCTTAAATAGATAATAAAAACAAAGGGGAGAAGGATATGAGAAATGAAATTAGCAGTTTTGTAATTGCTGATCCGACGAAATGTGTAGGCTGCAGAACATGTGAATTGGCTTGTTTTACTGTTCACAATTCAAAGAATGAAACAAAGTACACTGTGGGTACAGTAAAAACTCCAGTGATACCAAGATTATTCTTAGTAAAGGACGAGGACTTTGCTATGCCTGTGCAGTGTAGACATTGCGAAGATGCTCCATGTGCAAATAGCTG
>CAZFTH010000250.1:0-2307 GCA_964521745.1 uncultured Peptostreptococcaceae bacterium | reverse complement strand
GTCAGCCTTTGTGATTTCTGCTCTAAAATTTCTATATATTCCTTTTGGGTTTCAGACATATCATTCTCTTTTTTCAATAAATCAATATATGAAATTATAGATGTAAGAGGTGTTTTTAAATCATGAGAAACATTTGAAATAAGCTCTGTTTTAAGATTTTGACTTTTAATTTCTTCATCTACTGCAATTTTAAATCCTTCACTAATACTATTTAGCTTTTCTAATATGGGATTAAAAATACCAAGATTCAACTCCATATGCTGATTAAAGTTTCCAAGAGAAATCTCATCTGTAACTATATATAATTGTTCTAGCTCGCACATTCTGTCTTTTAGATAACTAAAAATAAACAAAGAGTAAATTATTGCAATGCACATCCCAAGTATAACAGAACCAAACAATGAATAGCTCCCACCCATTCCAAATACAATATAGAGAAAAACAAACGATGTAAAAAAAACAATTATCCATACTATTATAAGATTAATTCCAAGCACAAGCATTAGCTTCCTATTTTTAGTATTTGATATATCAAAGCTCATAAGTTTACTAAAAGTACTATTAAGCTTTTTAAATAGTTTTAAGAAAAACTTTCCTATTAAGCTCTTTTTTATACATGACTCATATATTCCAGAATTAAATACGTTTTTTATATCAGAAATCAAAACATATAAAGCCGTATATAAAAATATAGTCGCTGGTATTCCAATTAAGTAGAAAAAAATATTTGCATCTGAAATTATGGTTTCAAATTTGAGTTTAGGTGAATAGTGCCTCGATAAATTATCGTTGAATAAAAGCTCCATTGTAAGTGCAAAGCAAACACCAAAAAGTATATATATCAAAATTTTAACTTCAATTGGAATTTTGTTCATAGCCTTAATAAAGCTATTATTTTGTTGCCTTAAAGTGTTTTTAAATCCAGCCCAAACTAAAATTATAAACATAATTATTGAGCCTATTGCTAAAATTAAAATCATATAACGTTCCAAATAAAAGTTCTTTATATTATCCTCTAAAGCGCCATTTTTCAAATAAACATCTTTAGGAATCATTAATAAAAGCTCAAGTTCTTTTCCTTTTATGTCTTCTCTGGAAGCCAGTAGTCTCTCAAAGGTTATAACTATGTTATCCTCCCAAGTCTCGTCCATTGATGAATCCTTAGATATAGCTTGCAGATTTTCATCTAGCTTAATATGGATATAAAAGCTTGATGATTGCTTTGACTTGCTTAGAATCTGATTTGGTAATAAATTTGTATTTGTAACAGGAGTAGCTAGCTCATCTTTAACTTGAAGATAATAGGTAACATCTTTATATTGATTCTTTTGATAAAAATCAAATTCATCTTTTGAAGAATTTTTTTCTAATAAATCCCATGTCATATTTTCTATATAATTTACAAAGCTTTCGCTTGATTGATAGGTATTAATATATTGATTATCTGGAAAAATTATAGACTTTAATGGATTGTATAAACCAACTGAAACTAACGCCAACATAATAATAAATGATATTAGTTTTATTCCAGAATCTGATGCCTTTTGTTTTATTAATTCTTCACTCTGATTCAAACTTGTATCCAATTCCCCACACCACCTTTAAATATTTTGGTTCTTTAGGATTAATCTCCAGCTTTTCTCTAATCCTTCGAATATGAACAGCTACAGTATCAGGATTGTAAGCTGGCTCATTCCATACTTTTTCATATATTTCATCTATAGAGAATACCTTTCCTGCATTAGACATGAGTAAGTATAAAATCTTATATTCTATTGGAGTTGTTTTAACTGGAGCTCCTAAAACAGATATTTCTTTTCTCTCATCATCAAGAGCAATATCTCCTATCGAAATCAATTTGGAGTTTTTGTCGCTTTCTTTCTTCATAGAAAAATTTACATATCTTCTTAAATTAGAATTTACCCTTGCTATAAGCTCCATTGGATTAAATGGCTTTGTTACATAATCATCTGCCCCTATATTTAGACCTGCTATCTTATCCATATCCTCAGATTTTGCTGAGAGTACAATTATAGGAACTGTGCTATTTTGCCTTATTTTCATTATCGCTGTGAACCCATCCATTACAGGCATCATAACGTCCATTATAATTAGATGAATTACTTCTTTTTCAAAAATTTCAATAGCTAGCTGACCATTATAGGCTTTAAAAACACCGTAGTTTTGATTTTTCATATAAATTTCAATGGCGTCTGCTATTTGTTTATCATCTTCAACTATTAATATATTATATGTATACATATATGCCTCCATAACAAGATCTCTTAAGTAAATAATAACATAGAG
>CAZFTH010000249.1:0-2326 GCA_964521745.1 uncultured Peptostreptococcaceae bacterium | reverse complement strand
AACTACATGAAAACTGACTTTAGCTACATATCATACTACAAGGACGGCCAATGGGATGAGGGTAAGCTTATCGAAGAAAACACTCTAACTATCAGCCAGTCTGCTGCAGCATTACATTACGGACAGCAAACATTTGAAGGCTTAAAAGCATATAGAACTAAAAACGGTGAGATTCAATTATTCAGACCAGATGAAAATGCTAAGCGTATGATTAAAAGCTGTAATCGTATCATGATGCCTGAGTTTCCTGTAGAGAGATTCGTAGATGCCTGTAAAAAGGTTGTAAAGGCTAATGAAAGATTTATGCCTCCATACGGAAGTGGCGCTACTATGTATCTACGTCCTTTCCTAATCGGTGTAGGTGACAACATAGGTGTTAAGCCAGCTCCAGAATATATCTTCTGTATTTTCTGTATGCCAGTTGGTCCGTACTTCAAGGGTGGAATGACTCCTGTAAACTTTATTACTTCTGAGTATGACCGTGCAGCTCCTTATGGAACTGGCGCAGCAAAAGTTGGAGGAAACTATGCAGGAAGCTTATATCCTCATGAACTAGCTGTAAAAGCAGGCTTTGCTGACTGTATCTACCTAGATCCAGCTACTCATACTAAAATAGAAGAGGTAGGCGCTGCTAACTTCTTTGGTATAACTAAAGATGATAAGTTTGTAACTCCTGTATCTCCATCTATTCTTCCAAGTATCACTAAATATTCTCTGCTACACATTGCTAAAGAATATCTAGGTATGGAAGTAGAAGAAAGAGACTGCTTAATCGACAATATAGATGAGTTCAAAGAGGCTGGTGCTTGTGGTACTGCAGCTGTAATCACTCCAATCGGAGGTATTTCACACAATGGCAAGCTTCATGTATTCCACAGTGAAACTGAAGTAGGTCCTGTGACTAAAAAATTATACGATACTCTTTACGGCATCCAATTCGGAGATGTTGAAGGCCCAGAAGGCTGGGTAGTAAAGGTTGACTAATTAAAATCACTTAAAAAGCGAGCCAAAAGGCTCGCTTTAAATTTCTTATAATATTTATTCAACTAGGGGAACTTCTAATATTTCTTCTTCCTCAGTAGGCTCAGTTTCTACTTTAGGATGAGTTATCGATGCCACTAACATGTCTTGGTCTTCCACTACTTCTACATAATCTGGAACTTTTATATCTGAAACTTTTAGAGAATCTCCGTCATTAAATTCAGATATATCAACTTCTATAGATTCAAGTCCTTTTCCTACTTGATATTTTACATCTATATCGTTTAAGCTCTGCTGTACTATAAGCCCCTGTCTTTCTATATTGTTTCTTCCTAGAAGAACTATAGGTAATCTGGTGTGAATCTTATCTGATGATGATACTTTTAGAAGATCAAAATGTGTGATTTTATCTAAATTAAGTACATCTCTTTGAACATCTTTGATATAAACTTGGTGTGGACTTTGATCTATCTCACAATTAAAAGTTTTTGTCTGTCCGAATTTTTCATAGGATTTTACAAATTCTTTCCTTGGGACCTTAACGCTAACCGCATCAATTCCATGTCCATAAACTACACCTGGTATCATGTCTTGTTTCCTCAGTTCACTAGCTTTTTCGTCTCTTTTTATTAGTTTCATTTGTATTGCTCCTTTCAAAATTTTAGACTCCTGTATATTATTACCCTTCTTTTCTAAAATTTAACATTTTTATATTCAAATTTGAATCTTTATGGTGTCTATGAATTTCTTGGGGTATAATTTAGGTGTGTGCAAAACACATTATATGTATTATTTATACTATTAGGAGGGGAAAATATGGACATTAGAATTTCCAAGCACGGCGAATCTACTGTACTTTGTGATACAGCTATCATTCCTTTTACTGAGGGAATAGAAATATCAGAAGGACTTCTTTATTTAGATTCAGATGTAGAATCAATGATTAGTTATCTAGTTAAGGATAAGATTTTTACAGGTAAAAAAGATCAAATCGAATCTTTTAGACTTGCAAGAGAAGAAAACCCTCGAAATATTATTTTAGCTGGTCTAGGTGATGATAAATGTATAGATCAAGAAACAGTGAAGTTAGCTATAAGCTCAGCTATAAAAAAAGCTAAGCAATTAAAATCAAAAGTTATAGAAATTCATCCGATTTTCAATTCATGTACTACATCTGCTAAAGAAATGGTAAGCCTGGTTGCAAAGTACACCATACTTTCTGAATATGATTTTGGTGATTACAAGACCCCTAAAGAAGATCCTGTAGATATATTAGAAGTCAATATAATAGTAAGTCCAGACGAAAATATAAATATATTAGAAAAATCACTTGATGAAGGTGTAA
>CAZFTH010000248.1:0-2333 GCA_964521745.1 uncultured Peptostreptococcaceae bacterium | reverse complement strand
TGTTAAAATTTAATAAATAAGCTAGACTAAAATTTGACGGATATGATTTATCCTATAAACATTAAGTTATGTAAAAAGATTAGGAGGAGAGAATATGCAAAAAATTATTTTGACAGGTAATACTCTTACACTAGAGGAATTAGTAGAAGTAGCAAGACATGGTGCTACAGTTGAATTAAGCGAAGAAGCTAGACAAAATGTAATTACATCTAGAGCTATAGTTGAAGATATAGTTGCAAAAGACAAGGTAGTATACGGAATAACTACAGGATTTGGTGAGTTTTCTAAGGTTAAGATTTCTCAGGAAGACTGTGCTCAGCTACAGGAAAACCTTATCAGATCTCATGCTTGTGGATATGGACCATATTTTACTACTGATATAGTAAGAGCAATCATACTTACTAGAGCAAATGCACTTTCTAAAGGATATTCAGGAGTAAGACCTCAGACACTTGAGACTCTTATTGCTATGCTAAACAAAGGTGTTCATCCATTAATACCAGAAAAAGGTTCACTAGGAGCATCTGGAGACTTAGCTCCATTATCACATATGGTTCTTCCTATGCTTGGACTAGGAGAAGCAGAATATAAAGGCGTACATATGAGCGGAAAAGAAGCTATGGACAAAGCGGGCATTCCTATAATTAAATTAGATGCAAAAGAAGGTCTTGCACTTATAAACGGAACTCAGGTGCTTACATCAACAGGAGCTCTTGCAGTTTATGATGCAATAGGATTAATCAAGCTTAGCGATATTACAGCAGCTCTTAGTGTAGAAGCACTTAGAGGTATTACTGATGCTTATGATCCACGTATTCACGTGATTCGTAACCAAAGAGGACAGATGGTTACTGCCAAAAATATGCTTAAGCTACTTGAAGGAAGTACTTATGCAACAAGACAAGGCGAGCTAAGAGTGCAAGATGCTTACTCACTAAGATGTGTACCTCAAGTTCACGGCGCTTCAAAAGACACTATATTATATGTAAAAGAAAAAGTTGAGCTAGAGCTAAATGCAGTAACAGATAATCCAATAGTTACAAGAGAAGGCGATATCATCTCTGGAGGAAACTTCCACGGCGAGCCTATGGCAGTAGTATTTGACTTTTTAGGAATAGGAGCAGCTGAAATTGCTAATATTTCTGAGAGAAGACTAGAAAGACTTATCAATCCTCAATTAAATGACCTTCCAGCTTTCTTAACAAAAGACGGAGGCTTAAGCTCAGGATTTATGATTACTCAGTATGCAGCAGCAGCTTTAGTATCAGAAAATAAAATACTTGCTCACCCTGCATCAGTAGATTCTATACCTTCATCTGCAAACCAAGAAGATATAGTAAGTATGGGAACAATAGCTGCTCGTACAGCTAGAGATATAATAGACAACGTTAAAAGAGTTCTTACTACTGAGCTTATGGCAGCTTGCCAGGCTATAGATTTTAGAGCAAATGATGGATTTGTTCTAGGAAAAGGAACTCAGCCAGCTTACGATGTAATCAGAAGAGATGTTAAATTCATGGAAAACGACAATAACATAGAAATGTACAAAGAGCTTGATAAAATAACTGCTCTTATAGATTCTCGTGAAATCCTAGCTGCAGTTGAAAAAGCTGTTGAGTTAGAATACTAAAATTTAGATTAAAAGTATTTGATTATATAGAAAGGTGGAACTTCAAATTATGATGAACAATACTGAAATTGCAGGAGCTATGACAATTAAACTAGATGACTTCTTACCTGAGATGCCAAAGTTTGAGGAAGGTATCAGAAGAGCTCCAGACAGAGGATTTAGACTGACAAAAGAGCAAACAGAGGTAGCACTTAAAAATGCACTTAGATATATACCTGAAAAATACCATGCTCAGATGATTCCTGAGTTTTTAGAAGAACTAACTACAAAAGGAAGAATCTATGGATATAGATTCAGACCAGAAGGAAGAATATACGGAAAATCTATCAATGATTACAAAGGAAACTGCGTAGAAGGTAAAGCTTTCCAAGTTATGATAGACAACAACCTAGACTTTGAAATCGCTCTATATCCATATGAGCTAGTAACTTATGGAGAAACAGGAAGCGTATGCCAAAACTGGATGCAATATCAATTAATCAAAAAATACCTAGAGGTTATGACTCAAGATCAAACTCTAGTAATAGAATCAGGACATCCGCTTGGATTATTTAAATCAAAGCCTGATGCACCTAGAGTTATCATCACAAACGCCCTTATGATAGGTATGTTTGACAATATGAAGGACTGGGAAATAGCTGAGCAGATGGGTGTTGCAAACTATGGACAAATGACTGCTGGAGGCTGGATGTATATAGGACCT
>CAZFTH010000247.1:0-2338 GCA_964521745.1 uncultured Peptostreptococcaceae bacterium | reverse complement strand
AGGCTCCATATATTTTCTAAGCCTTACTCTAGAAGCTGCTTCATCTATTAAATCTATAGCTTTGTCAGGCAAAAATCTATCAGTGATATATCTATGCGATAAATCAACAGCCGCCTTTATTGCTTCATCAGTGATTTTTACTTTATGGTGAGCTTCATATCTATCTCTAAGGCCGTGAAGTATTTTTATAGAATCCTCAGTGTTAGGTTCATCTACCATTACTGTCTGGAATCTTCTCTCTAGAGCAGAATCCTTTTCTATATGCTTTCTGTATTCATCTATAGTAGTAGCTCCCATAACCTGGATTTCACCTCTAGCTAGTGCAGGCTTCATGATATTTGATGCATCTATAGCACCTTCAGCTCCACCAGCTCCTGCTAGATTATGGATTTCATCTATAAATATAATCACATCTTTGTTTGCTTTCAATTCCTCAACTATCTTTTTTACTCTCTCCTCAAACTCTCCTCTGTATTTTGCCCCTGCCAAAAGAGTCCCCATTTCTAAAGTCATAATACGCTTGTTTTTAAGCGTAGATGGGATATCGCCTGAGTTTATTTTTTGAGCTAGCCCTTCTATTATAGCTGTCTTTCCTACTCCAGGGTCACCTATAAGGACAGGGTTATTTTTAGTCCTTCTGCTTAGAATTTGAATGATTCTTTCTATTTCCTTACTTCTTCCTATTACAGGATCAAGTCTGTTTTCGTCAGCTTCTTTGGTCAAATCCACACCATATTGATTCAGTGTAGGCGTATTTGGGTTTTGACCATTCATAGAGTTTTGATTAGCTACCTTGTTAGGCTCTTTAGCTGATGAATTTCCTCCTAATAGATTCATAATTTCTTTAAAGACTAAATTATAATCTATCCCCTTTTCCATAAGGAGCTTACAACCTATGCACTCTTTTTCTTTTAGCAAGGCAAGTAACAAGTGCTCGGTTCCTATATAGCTATGCCCTAGCATCTTGGCCTCCATTATACTCAGCTCAAAAATACCCTTTGTCCTAGGGCTAAATCCTTGAAAGTAAGTATTTGAAAGACCTATACCTTCTAAATCTATTATTTCCCTGACAAGGGATTCTAGTGTAAAACCAAATTTGTATAGTACTTGGTAGGCTATACCCTGACCCTCAGCCATCAGTCCTAAAAGAATATGCTCACTGCCAGCAATATTATGGCCCAACTTGCTAGCTTCTCTCTTTGCAAGCTCTATGGCTTGCTTAGCTCTTTCAGTAAAACTTTCCATCATCTTTGTATTCCTCCTTATCCTACAAAATCTAAATATTTAAAAATAGTCCTGAGTAAATTTACTCTTCATTATCCTAATATTTGCTAATATTCTAAGACATCTAGAAATTCTATCTTGTAATACTATACCCAGCTTTTAATACTATACCCAGCTTTGAAACTAATATTCTTTCCCCTCTATTTCCTTTTCTAATAAATCATCTAACCTATCACACAACTCATAAGCACTGCATCAAAATTTATATCATAATTATCCTAGCTTCATAGTTTTTTGAATTCAAAAGAGTGCCCCCATATTTTTTTATGAGGACACCCTAATAATTTACTCTATTAATATATCTCTTATCTCTTTTGAGGTAATATCTCTAGCCAGTAGTTATCTGGATCTGCTATAAAATAAATACCCATTGATGGATTTTCAAATACTATGCAGTCCATCTGCTTGTGATGCTCATGAGCCTTTTCATAATCATCCACAGTAAAGGCTATATGAAACTCATTATCCCCAAGATTATAAGGCCTGTCCCAGTCTCTAAGCCAAGTAAGCTCTAACTGATGAGCAGAACTTCCATCTCCTAGATATACAAGTATAAAGCTTCCGTCAGAAGCTTCCTTTCTTCTTACTTCCTTAAGCCCTAGTGCTTTTTCATAAAAAGCCATGCTTTTTCCTAAATCTAGTACGTTTATATTGTTATGTGCAAATTTAAATTCCATTTTAACCTCCATTTAAATTTAATATTTAACTCTAAATATTATATACCACAAAAAAACTTATTCAAAAAAATTTTTTTTAAAAGATGTTTAAACTTATTTTAATTGGTTATAATTGTATTATAAACAACTTTGAAATGATTACATTTTAGTTTAATTAAATCATTTTTGGGTAAATTAATTAATATGTTAAAAATAAATTTTATATAATTTTAAGGAGGAATTTTATTATGGCTAACAATGTAACTCAGTTTTTAAACATTTATCTATCAGACCTTCACGTTATGTATACTAAGCTTCACAACTATCACTGGAACGTAGAAGGAAGAGGCTTTTTCCAGCTACATGCAAAACTAGAGGAGCTATATGATGGGGTAGCA
>CAZFTH010000246.1:0-2367 GCA_964521745.1 uncultured Peptostreptococcaceae bacterium | reverse complement strand
GATTCTACTAGATTTGGAATCAAATCATAACGTCTTTGAAGCACAGTCTCCACATTAGCCCATTGCTGATCAGCGTTTTCTGAGAGAGTCACAAGATTGTTGTATGAGCCAATCAGTGGCATTACTAAAAGCCCCGCTATCACAACTAGAGCAATAATTACTCCTAATATACCTTTTTTCATCAGTCATTCCTCCTAAAAGAATAGGTGATATTCACCTTGATAATGGTTACACTTACCTTATAAATATATCCATTACTTAGTAAAACTAACAGCTTACTGCTAAGCTGCCTAGAATGCGATTATAGCACTGTGAGTATTTGAAATGTTTAAAAATTATTAACAAAATATTACAAATATATAACTATTAGCTTTTATATACTTTTATAATACAAATAACATAGTTTAGTTTTAAACTAGTGATTTTAAATATAGGTTTTAATATTCTTAGTCTCAAATATATCTTAAGTAGCTATGATATAATAAATAGAAGAAACAAAGGTTTTGCTTATGAGCCATAGGAGGAAGATTATGATTAAAATAATAACTTCAAGAGCTGGCTATGGAAAGACCAGCAGCTTATATAAAGAAATACTCGAAAAGGATAAAAATGCAACGGTAGCTTATCTTATGGTACCTGAGCAGTTTACTCTTCAAAGTGAGCTAGCTCTTATGGACAAAATGGACTCAAAAGGATTAATCTACGCACAGGTTATGAGTTTTGAGCGTTTGTCTAGATTAGTATTATCGAGGGTAGGCGGATTGAAAAGACCATATATAGATGAAATAGGAAAGCACATGGCTCTTAGACTTATATTTGATAAGCATGAGGATAGTCTTCCAATGTATAAAACAGCCTACAAAAAAGAGGGCTTTTTAAGTGAGCTATCCCATACCCTGTCAGAGCTAAAAAAGATGGCTGTACCTCCTTCTCTATTACTAGATAAATCAAATCAAATAGAAAATAATGCCCTTCTAAAGCAAAAATTGTTTGAGATAGGCTTTATTTACAATGAGTTTTTAAATTACATGCAAGACCAGTATATAGATAATGAAGACAGAATAAGTCTGCTAGCTGAAAAAATTAATCTCTATAAAGAAATTTCAAATGCTAGTTTTTATTTCGATAGCTTTACTGGTTTTACAGCTTTGGAGCTATCAGTTATAGAGCAGCTAGCTCAAATGGGCACGTCTCTTTGCTTTGCCCTGACTTATGATGAGGCTTCAGCTGATAAAGATGTATTTTCTCCTACTAGCCTAACTATAAACCAGCTAAAGACTATAGCAAAAGCTACAGGTAGTGAATTTGAAATCGAAGCTTTAGTGAATGAAAGCACTAAGTCTAAGGAAATAAGATATATAGAAAAGGCTCTTTACGATTATAAAGCACCTTCATATAAAGAGGAAATTAATGATGTGAAGCTGTTTGAAGCTCTTGATATGGAAAAAGAAGCAGAGCACTGCGCTCTTGAGGTACTTTCATTAGTCAGAGACTTTGGCTATAGATTTAAGGATATCTTAATCATCACTCCTATGCCTCACCTCTATGCAGGTCCTATCAGCAGAGTGTTTACTAGGCTTGAGATACCTCATTTTGTAGATGTAAAAAGAGATATAATGAGCAGTCCTCTTATCACTCTGATTTTTTCCTATCTGGACATGCATATCAAAAATCTTCGCTATGAGGATGTATTTAGTTTTCTCAAGTCTGGCTTTACTCAGCTAGACGAAAGCCAGTATATGCCCCTTGAAAACTTTGTTCTAAAGTGGGGCATAAAAGGCAGAATGTGGTTAGATGAAAATAGATTCAGCGAAGAAAGATTTTTCGACCAGTATGATTCAAGTGAGTATAAAGAAAAAATCAAAATGGCTAGAGACTATCTTGTGAGCTTATTTGAATTAAACAAAAAAAGCTTTAAAGGCTCGGGAACAGGACCTAGCTATGCCAAGGCTTTATTTGGATTTTTAACTGAAAAAAAAGCTCAGGACCAGCTTGAGATATTCGTAAAAAAATTAAGAGAAGAAAATGCTTTTGACTATGCAAATGAAAACGCTCAAATATGGAATATAATCCTAGATACTCTAGATCAGCTAGTAGAAATTATGGGTGAAAAACCTATGAGCCTAGAGGAATTTAGAAATATACTTTACGAGGGCATCAAGCAGCATGAGATAGGCATAATTCCGCCTGCCTTAGATCAGGTTATAGTTGCAACCCTAGATAGAAGCAGAAGCACAGCTATTAAAGCTCTGTTTTTTATGGGACTTAACGACACCTATGTACCTCATGTGGGAAAGGACAGCCCTATACTTCTAGATGATGACAAGAAAAAGCTAAAAGACCTCGGAGTTAATCTACCATCTGAGC
>CAZFTH010000245.1:0-2367 GCA_964521745.1 uncultured Peptostreptococcaceae bacterium | reverse complement strand
TACAGGAGGAGATATTATGGCTATTACAGCAGGTATGGTTAAAGAGTTAAGAGAAAAAACTGGTGCTGGAATGATGGATTGCAAGAAGGCATTAACTGAAGCAGAAGGTAACATGGAAAGAGCTATAGATATCCTAAGAGAAAAAGGACTTTCTCAAGCAGCAAAGAAATCTGATCGTATAGCAGCAGAAGGATTAGTTGGAATGATTATATCAGAAGATGGTAAAAAAGCAGCTATGACTGAAGTGAATTCAGAGACAGATTTTGTTGCTAAAAACGAAGAATTTCAAACTTTCGTAGCAAATGTTACTAAGGTTGCGATGGAAAAAAATCCTAAAGACCTAGCTGAACTTCTTGCAGCTGAATATTCAGCTGGAGTTACAGTGGAAACTGAGCTTACATCTAAAATTGCTAAGATAGGCGAAAATATGAATGTAAGAAGATTCTCATCTTTATCAGTTGAGTCTGGAAGAATTTCAGGATATGTTCATGGAGCTGGCAAAATAGCAGTTTTAGTTAAATTAGAAGCAGCTAGTGATTCTGAAAAATTAGATGAATTAGGAAAAGATATAGCGATGCAAGTAGCAGCTATGAACCCTAGATATATTTCTCGCGATGATGTAGATCAAGATTATATCAACCATGAAAGAGAAATTCTTGTTCAGCAAGCACTTAATGAAGGAAAGCCACAAAATATAGTTGAAAAGATGGTTGAAGGAAGACTACAAAAGCAGCTTAAAGAAGTTTGCTTGTTAGAGCAAACATTTGTAAAAGACTCTGACAAAGCTGTTAAGGATGTAGTTGCAGAAACAGCGAAAGCTCTTGGTGCTGATATAAAAGTAGTGGCTGTTGAGAGATTTGAAGTTGGAGAAGGTCTTGAGAAAAAATCAGAAAACTTTGCAGAAGAAGTAGCAAAACAATTAGGTAACTAATATTTTAATTCAAAAGAGAACACCCCTTGTGTTCTCTTTTTTCAAAACCGGTTTTTTGGGAGGAATTTATGACAAGTACACAATATAAAAGGGTTCTGCTAAAATTAAGTGGAGAAGCATTAGCTGGAGATAAAGGTTATGGAATTGAAAATTCTGTTCTTAGCTCTATTGCTAAATCTATTAAAACTCTTATGGATATGAAAGTAGAAGTTGCGATTGTTGTTGGAGGCGGAAATATCTTCAGAGGTAGAAGTGGAGAAGGTATGGACAGAACAACAGGGGATTATATGGGGATGTTAGCAACAGTAATTAACTCTCTTGCATTACAATCTTCTTTAGAAAATGAAGGAGTAGTAACTAGAGTGCAAACTGCGATTGAGATGAGACAAATTGCTGAACCTTATATTAGAAGAAGAGCAATAAGACATCTTGAAAAGCAAAGAGTGGTGATTTTTGGAGCGGGAACAGGAAATCCATATTTTTCTACTGATACAACGGCAGCCTTAAGAGCAGCTGAGATAGAAGCTGACGTAATTCTTTTAGCAAAAAAAGTCGATGGAGTATATGATAGCGACCCAGTACTAAATCCTGAAGCAGTCAAATTCAATGAGTTAACTTATATGGATGTCTTAAATAAAGGTCTAAAAGTAATGGACTCAACTGCGACATCTTTGTGTATGGACAATAATATTCCTATAAGGGTATTTTCACTTGAAGATCCAAATAATATAATAGAAGTAGTTAAAGGTAAAAATATTGGAACTATAGTAAAGGGGGATTAAGTATGAAACTTGACATTCACAAGAAACTTGAGGAAAAAATGGAAAAAACTATTTCTGTTTTAAAAGATGAGCTACTAACCATTAGGGCAGGAAGAGCAAATCCAAATATGTTAGATCGTGTGATGGTTGATTACTACGGAACTATGACTCCACTAAAACAAATGGCTGGAGTATCATCACCAGAACCTAGAACTATATTGATACAGCCATGGGATAAAAGTGCAATGGCTAGTATTGAAAAAGCAATTCTTAGCTCAGATTTAGGTTTTAATCCAACAAATGATGGAAATTCTATAAGAATTAATATTCCTCAGTTAACAGAGGAAAGAAGAAAAGAATTGATTAAGTTAGTTGCTAAAACTGGAGAACAAGCAAAAGTAGCTATTAGAAATGAAAGACGTGAAGCTAATGAAGCTATAAAGAAGATGGAAAAAGCATCTGAATTAACAGAAGATGATTCTAAAAAAGCCCAAGATGAAGTTCAAAAGCTAACTGACTCTCACACCAAAACAATAGATGATATGTTGTCTAAAAAAGAAAAAGATATAATGGAGGTTTAATGAGCACTTTAAGCAGTGATCTTATTGGTAAATCTAAATTATATATAATAGAGTATGCAAAGAAAAATAATTTAATTGTTGATTTTTCTTATAC
>CAZFTH010000244.1:0-2370 GCA_964521745.1 uncultured Peptostreptococcaceae bacterium | reverse complement strand
TTTTTCTATGTACACTATATTGTTATGCTTTTATTCTATTTTGACCTTACTATTAGACTCTCCAGATACTGCATTCACTTCTATATATACAGGATTTATATCAGACTTTACTCCAATTTTCACTTTCTTTTCAGCTATCATATCTTGACCTAGCTTTACATGCTCCTGCTTTACATCAACAAGAACATTTAGCTCCTTACTTGCATCTCCAGCTACTACTCCTATAGCAGCAGCAATTTCTAGACCAATCATTCCAGTTCCTGGTATACCTACTCCCATTCCATTTTTAAGTATGTTAGGGCTTACGAAAGCTTCTACATTCTTCGGAGCTTCTCCTAAAACCTCCCTAGCCTTAGCCGCTGCATATGCAAGCGCTATTGGCTCAGTACATCCCATAGCTGGTACTAGCTCTTTTTTTAAAATATCGATATAACCCTGTTTACAATAGCTTTCCATAAAAATCCTCCTCATTATCTGGATAATTGTTTTAGATATCTATATATAGTTGCTTCTGAAGTTTTTAATCGTTCAGCAACTTCTATTACACTGCCTTTCAAAAGAAATACTCCTTTTTCATTTAGCTGAGCCACTATAGCCACTTTTTCATCGGGAGACATTCGCTCTGGCTCAATATCTATTTGAATCAGCACTTGATTTATGATAGTAGTCGTGAGCTCTTCTAAAGTAGTAGTGCTAAGATTCTCTTCAATCACTTTAGGCTTTGCTTTTTCTATTTCACTAGCTTTAATTTCAGCCTCAACTGACTTAATACTTGTTCTTTTCTTTGAGTTTTCACATAGGTTAAAATAATCACTTGTAGCTCCCATAAATGAATCTATTATTGCTTGCATATCTAGCAATTTATTTGCATCCATGTTTATGCATAGTAAGCCAATTAAATTATTATTAACATCTTTAATAAAGTATGTAGCAGACTTTACTTGGTCTCCTGAAGCAGTAATACTTATGTAGTTTGATATATAATCCTGCTTTAAATATAGCTTGTCTTGTAAAATTTTGAGTGATAAATCAGTAAGTGGGCTTCCTATTCCTCGTCCACTAACATGGGAATTTTCTATTGCAATTACTGATTTTTCTGGAGTCGTAACATCATGGAGCACCACTTCATAATTAGGTCCAAGAAAATTTCCTAAAAATTTCGTAAATATGATATATGGCTTTAAAATTTCTTGACTAGTCATATAATCCGCCTTTCTATGAAAGCATTTCTTATTTCATTTAGTTCTACCTAAATTATATTAGAGTATAGATAAGAGTGCAATAATTTTTTATCATGATAATAATTTAATATCACATTTGTATAGCTAATAGCTAAAAAATTAATGATTTTTTTAAATTCTGGTTTGTTTTTAGACTATTAAGCAAAATAAAAAAACTGCAGATGCTTTTAAAACCCGCAGTTTTTATATAATCAATCTGGGATTGCATTAATTTGTAGGTTTCTTATTGTGAATGCAACAAGGTTCCCAGCCTCCATAGCAATCTCCGATTGCTTTAATGGGCAATGTTCTTATTGTAATTACAACAAGGTTCCCGGGCCCCATAAGCAATCTCTGATTGCTTTAATGGGTGGGGTTCTTATTTTATATATTCATCACTTACAAGTGAATCCTTTAAAAGCTCCCTTGGTATTATAAATTCAGGATTTCCCATATACCCAGGGGCAACCTCATACTTACCAAATGCTATAACTAGCTGATTATCTTTAGTTATATAGAAGCTTTGGTTTTTGTCTATTTTAGAGAAATTTTCATCTCCCATCATTTCATCCTCTAGCCAGTATACATTATTCTCATCCTTCATCTGTTCTTTCATTTGAGCTTTTATATTCTCGCTGATTATATCTATATATGCTTCATCTTTGAATAGACTTGGCAAAGTAATTAATATTTTATTTTGTTTATCTATGGTGTCATACTTTATAGTAGTAGATGAAGATCCTGCAGTATTTACAACATATCTGCCTATTACTAGAAGCTTGTCAGTGTCAGTTTTCACTTCATATCCAGAAGCTATTCCCATATGTGCCTCTTCCATATCAGCTTTCTTCAGCTCATCTATTTCCTTCATAAAATCATCATAAAGCTTTTGATTTTCATCTAAATATTTTTCATTTAGGATCGCTTCAAGGTTGGAATCTAAGCCTTCAATGGCTGGAGTTTTGAGCTCGGCATCAAAATTATTGTCCTTCAGCTCAAAGGTTTTAAATGTAAGCACCCTAACTATTGAGCCAAGAACTGGAACCTCTGATAAGGCATATGAAATCTCAGAGCTTAAATTTATGCTTCCTACAAATACAACTCCTGCAACAGCCGCCGCAATTACACTTTTATTTATTATATTTTTTCT
>CAZFTH010000243.1:0-2370 GCA_964521745.1 uncultured Peptostreptococcaceae bacterium | reverse complement strand
GAGAGATATTGCTTGATACAAAAGGACTTTGCAATCTAACAACAATAAATGCTTTTGCTTTTGTAAAAGAAGATAACACCTTGGATTTAGAGGGGTTATTACAGGCACAAAGACTTTCTGCTAGAGCAGGATACAGAATGACTTTACTAGAACTTGAACTGCCAAAATGGGATATGGTACAGCAAAGAGACAAGCTTATTGGATGCTCCTTAACAGGATGGCAAGACATGGTTAATGCGCTTGCTATGACTAAGGATGAAGAAAGAGAGCTTTTAAGCAAGCTTAGAGATGAAGCTCATAAAGCAGCAAATGATTATGCTAAGGAGCTAGGACAAACTGCTCCAATACTGATGACTACAGTGAAGCCAGAAGGAACCTTATCTCAGCTTCCTACTGTTTCTAGTGGTGTGCATTACTCTCATTCTCCATATTTTATAAGAAGAGTAAGGATTTCATCTTCAGATCCATTGTTAAAAGTGTGTGAGGAATTGGGTTATCCTGTTCATCCAGAAGTGGGACAAGATCCTGGAAATCCAGCTACTAAGGTAGTTGAATTTCCAGTTAAATCTCCTATGGGTAAGACAAAGTACGATATTTCTGCTATTGAGCAACTTGAAAATTATAAGCTTTTTATGGAAAGTTATGTTGACCATAATTGTTCTATAACTGTTCATGTAAGAGATGAAGAATGGGAAGCAGTAGAAGAGTGGGTATGGGATAATTGGGATGAAATTGTTGCAATTTCTTTTTTACCTTTAGATGACAGTTTTTATGAGCTTCTTCCTTATGAATCCATTGATGAGGAAGAATATAATAGAAGAAAATCTACAATGAAACCATTTGTTCCTTCTTTGATATCAAAATATGAAAATGAAGAAAAAGAATATGAATTACCTAATGATGGCTGTGAAAATGGAGTTTGCCCAATTAGATAAAAATTCATTGAAATATGAAGAAAATTTTAAAAAATATATATGATAATTCTTTGGATATGTTAGAATATATTGGGTAAATTAAATAGTAGAAAACTATTTAGCATATTTTATAGCATAAAAAATTAGGAGGTATGTATGGATAATAAACACGAACACACTCATAAGCACGGAGCAGTAGAGCATACTCATACTCATGACCATGACAAGGAACATGGTCATGACAACAATGAACATGGGCACCATCACCATGAAGGATGCTGCGGAAACCATGGTCATGAAGATCATGAATGCTGTGGACATCACCATCACGATGAAGATGAAGAGCCTATAACTTTAGATTTAATTCTAGATGATGGACAAGAAGTGAAATGTGAAGTAGTGGGAATATTTGAAGTAGAAGAAAAAGAATATATAGCTCTTCTTCCGTTTGACGATGATAGAGTGCTACTTTACACTTATGAAGAAGATGGGGAAGAATTAAATCTTGAAAACATCGAAAATGATGAGGAATTCAAAAAAGTTTCTGAGACATTTTGGGAAATTTTCGGGGATGAAGATTTTGAGAAAGTAGACGAAGAGTAAGAGCAGTTTAAAATAAAAAACACCTTAGATATTATAATATCTGAGGTGTTTTTTATTGCGACGAAAAAAGGTTTTTAGAAATAATGACAAGCTTTGTCTGCATTTAAGGAAGAAAATTTTAGTTGAACTGGAAAAATATGAAGAAAATTTAACACTTTGATATTTATGCTAGATATAAGTATTTGAGTGTGTTTTAGTGACGGACAAAAATAAAAGAATGAAAAAGATAATGAGTAGTATTTAATTGTAGTTAAAATAATTTATAGGAAAATAGTCTTGAAATATTTACATAATTTAGAATTCTCAAAAAAACTGTTCTACGTATAAAAACAATTATTTATATAATTCGAAATTTTTACATAAGATTATAATTAAATGTAAAATATGTTTATATTGACACTTCCATCAGGTTTTAGTAATATAAAAGAAATAATTTTTATATGTAAAAAATTCTAAATATTCGAAAAGGGGGAGTAAATTTGAAAAGTTTTAAGATTAAGTCTTTAATGGCTTTAGCTTTAGCAGGTATGCTAGTGCTAAGTGGATGTGGCGGAGGACAAGAGGCTGCTGCACCAGAACAAGCTGCTGAAAAAGCAGATTTAACAACACAAACAGTGGATATCCACAAAGCAGAGGATCCTTCAAAGAATCCACAGCAAGCTCTAGACAGAAAAGATACTATAGTAGTAGGTATGACGGAGTTTAGTGGTAAGTTTATGGAGCAGTTCCGTCAATCAAGCTACGATATGTATGTAAATCAAATGATATTTGAGCAGCTTGTTGAGGTTGATGATGAAGGTAAACCAGTAGATGAAGGTATTGCTACTTGGACAGTGGAAAACGATAACAAGTA
>CAZFTH010000242.1:0-2377 GCA_964521745.1 uncultured Peptostreptococcaceae bacterium | reverse complement strand
CATGAGAAAAAAAGGATATATCAAAGAAAATGACTTGCTACTACAAAATAAGTAAGATTTATATATAATAAAAATTATGGTTGTATATTATACAAATTTGATTGACTTTTGATTGTGAATCTGTTAACTTATGTAGGAATATATATTTTTTTACATATTGGAGGGAAGTATGCAAAACAATCAAATTATTGAAAACAAAGTAGTTACAGCAGATCCTACCGCATTAGGACAGTTTGGACTAGCAATGGTTACTCTAGTGGCGGCTTCACAAAAATTAGGATTAACTGAAGGAACTGCTCTTGTTATTCCATGGGCCATATTTTTAGGGGCTTTAGCTCAGCTTTTTGCTTCATTTAAAGATGCTCAGAAGAATAACATTTTCGGGACTACTGTTTTTGGAGCCTATGGATTTTTTTGGCTAGGAGTAGCTATGACATGGATGATTCAAAATGGAGTTTTTGGAGAAGCTATGGCAGCAAAAGCAGATGTAAGACAATTAGGAGTAGCTTTTCTAGGGTACTTTATTTTCAGCGTAGGAGCAACTATTGTTGCAACAGAGACTAACAAGCACTTATTCATAGTTATGTGTTTTATCGATTTACTTTTCTTAGGGCTGTTCTGCTCAGTTCTTGGAATTATGGAACATCAAATGCACTTATTAGCAGCATATTCAGAACTTATTATTTCTTTACTTGCTTTCTACGGAGCTATAGCACACCTTGCAAATAATCACTTTGGAAGAGTATTTTTACCTGTAGGAAAGCCATTTGGAATATTTAAAAAGTAATTAAGGCATAAATACTCAAGGCAACTTGGGTATTTATTTTGGGAAAAAATAAAAGAATATACGTATTTTTTAAAATTTATCTTTTTAGTATAAATTATTTGTTATATTAATTGACATATTTAAATTTAGGTTGTAATATTTTCTTATATTGACAAGAATTACAATGCATTTTTATGCATAGATTGGGGTAGTTTTGTATGAAAATAACTCAAGAGTCAGACTATGCACTTAGGATAGTCCAATACTTGGCAAATCAAGAAGAGAGCAGGGTAGGTGCATCAATAATTGCAAAAGAACAGGATGTACCTCTTAGATTTGCGCTTAAAATTCTTAGAAAACTCAATGCCGCTGGTATAACAAAAGCTTATAGAGGAGTATCAGGAGGATATACGCTTATGAAAGAGCCTGGTGATATATCTTATAAAGAAGTAATAGAGGCTATCGAAGGTGATATTTACTTAAATAGATGTCTTGCAAATAAAACTAATTGTACTAGAGATGCAGCTGATAAATGTTCCATACATAAAAAACTTTTGGTTATTCAGAAATTTTTGGATGAAGAACTAGGAAAAGCTAGATTCTAATCACATAAGTTAGAAAAAAAAGCTCTTTTGAGCTTTTTTTTACTTTCTATATTAATTCTGCTAGATTTGGGTATTAATGGCTTAGAGTTTTGTATGAGAGGGGATTAGTTTATGGATACAGTTCTAAAAGAAAAAATAAATTTAGGAATAAGTGCTTGTATGTATGGGTGCAAAGTGAGATACAATAAAAAAGGCTGGAATATGTCAGAGCTTTTTGGAAGAGATCAGACATCATTTATTTGGCATCCAGTGTGTCCGGAGAGTCTATCGGGGATGGGAATTCCTAGAAGTCCTATAAGAGTTATAGGCGAAAGTGGAAGAGCTGTACTAGAGGGAAATGCAAAAATTAAAAATAGGGAAGGCAAAGATGTTACTGATATGGTCATAAAAGGCTGCAATGCCAGTATAGAAGCTCTTGAAAGAGCAAATGTTTTTGCTTTTGTATATATGGAAGGCAGTCCATCATGTGGAGTATATAGAACTACGCTCAAGAACAACCGTATGGGAAAACCACCAGGAGTTTTTGGAGCTATGCTACTTGACAGAGACTTTTTCCTTATACCTGCAAATGACCTTCAAAGTCCAGTTAGGAGATGGGACTGGAAGAGAAGACTCTATGCTTTTGCTTGGGCAAAGGAAGTGGATATAAATAGTAAGGATGATTTGTTTCAGTTCTGGCATATAGTCAAGTTTTTGTGCCAAGAGATTGATGAAAAAACTGCTAGAGAAATAGGAAAGAGATTAGCAGAGCTTCCTAAAGGATTTGATAAAGAGTCGGCTGAAACATTAAGACACGAAGTAATGATGATATTAAGACAGCCTTCTAGCTTAGAAAAAATCAAAAATAGACTTTGGAAGCACTATATGTATTTTAAAAGAAAAACAGGTGTAGAGCTTGAAAATGTAATGGAGCCTACTGATATGAGAAATATGAATCACATTGCAGATGAGCTTATGCTCATGGAAAAAACATCATTTAGTACAGAGGTGCTTTTTGGAGCAGCAC
>CAZFTH010000241.1:0-2379 GCA_964521745.1 uncultured Peptostreptococcaceae bacterium | reverse complement strand
GCGAGCTTTGCAATGCTAGGAGATATTATTTTAGCAGAGCCTAAAGCGCTTATTGGATTTGCAGGCCCTAGAGTTATAGAACAGACTATCAGGCAAAGACTTCCAGAAGGATTTCAAAGTGCAGAATTCTTAAAAGAAAAAGGCTTTGTAGATAAAATAGTAGAAAGAAAAGATCTTAAAACTGTACTTTCGAAACTGATCTTCTTTCATAAAGAAAGGAAAGAGGCTTAATGAAATCAGCAATGGATAGAGTTAATCTAGCTAGGCATAAAAAAAGGCCTACTACCTTAGATTACATAAAGCATATATTTGACGATTTCATAGAACTACATGGAGATAGATGCTTTAAGGACGATCCAGCAATAGTTGGAGGAATAGCTTCTCTAAATGGCAAAAGTGTAACAGTAATAGGTCATCAAAAAGGTAGAGATACTAAAGAAAATATTTATAGGAATTTTGGTATGCCAAGTCCTGAAGGGTATAGAAAAGCTCTTAGACTCATGAAGCAAGCAGAAAAATTTGGTAGAAGCATCGTAACCTTTATAGATACTCCTGGAGCCTACTGTGGACTAGGAGCAGAAGAAAGAGGCCAAGGTGAAGCTATTGCAACTTGCTTGATAGAAATGGCTGGGCTAAAGGTTCCAACAATATCTATAGTTATAGGTGAAGGCGGAAGCGGAGGGGCTCTTGCTCTTGGAGTTACAGATGAAATTTGGATGTTAGAAAATGCTATATACTCAGTCTTATCGCCAGAGGGGTTTGCAAGTATTCTTTGGAAGGATTCTTCTAGAAGCAGTGAAGCGGCTTCAATGATGAAGCTGACAGCAGAAGACTTAAAGCAGTTTGGAATTGTAGATAAAATAATCAAAGAGCCTGGAAAAGGAGCTCATGATAATCCTTCAAAAACTGCAGAGCTTATTAGGTCAAAATTGTTAATGGGACTTTCTAAAATTGAAGGCATTCAAAGAGATACTCTATTAGAGAAAAGACTTAATAAGTATAGAAATATCGGAGAATTTTCAATATAGAGTTCCAAAATTGCGTTTCTATGGGTAAGATATGTATATAACAATTTATTAGGATGGTGAAATCATGTCAAACCCAATGAAATTAATTAATGATATACTGGTAGATTTGTTCAAGAATATCTTAGATATAGAAGAACAAGCTCTAAAGGATAGAGGAATTATAGACTTATCTATGAATGAAATGCATACTCTTGAAGCTATAGGCTATGAAGATGTTAAGACTATGTCTGAAACAGCTGAAATCTTGAAGATTACGCTTGGAACTCTTACAACATCAGTAAATAGATTAGTAAAAAAAGGTTATGTACAAAGGCTACAAGATGAGAAAGACAGAAGAATAGTGCTAATTAAACTCACAGATAAAGGTCAAGAAGCTTACAAAATCCATGAAGATTTTCATATGGAAATGGTAGCAAAAATGCTTATCGATTTGAATTTGGAAGAAGATAAAGCACTTCTTGGTTCTTTAGAAAAATTAAAAGAATTTTTTCAAAGTAATTATATGAACAGTTCTGATTAGAAGGAAAGGGGGAGTATATGAGCTATACTTCCATTATAGGAACAGGAAGCTATATTCCTGAAAATATAATTGACAATAATTATATAAGCCAGTTTGTAGATACAAGTGATGAGTGGATAACTGAAAGGACTGGTATAAAAGCCAGAAGACTTTCAAAAGGAGAAGATACTTCTCAGCTAGCAATAAAAGCAGCTCAAAGAGCTATAGAAATGGCAAAAATTAATCCAGCGGATATAGGACTTGTAATACTTGGAACTATTACACCAGACACTTTTACTCCATCAGTAGCTTGCATAGTTCAATCAGCTATAGGTGCAGTTAATGCAACTAGCTTTGATATATCAGCGGCTTGTAGTGGTTTTATATATGGGCTTCAAATAGCAGATAAATTCTTGCAAGGAAGCAATATGAAATATGCTTTAGTAATAGGCTCAGAAGTTCTTTCTAAAGCTCTAGACTGGGAAGACAGAAACACCTGCGTTATATTTGCAGATGGAGCAGGAGCGGCTATATTAGCTAAAAACGAAGAATATGGAATTAAAGCTAGTTTTTCAGGAAGCAGTGGAGATGTAAAAGGAAGTCTAGTACTGCCTGCACTTCAAGTAAACAACCTGATAGCTAAGTCAGAAAATAAAAACAGTGTTATAAGCATGAACGGCAGAGAGATATTTAAGTTTGCAGTTCAAATTATGCCAAAATGTATAAATGCAGTACTTGAAGAAGCAAATATGAGTCTTGAAGATATAGATTATATAGTACCACACCAAGCGAATTACAGAATCACAGAATCTGTAGCGCAAAAAATGAATATACCGAGAGAGAAGTTTTATA
>CAZFTH010000240.1:0-2410 GCA_964521745.1 uncultured Peptostreptococcaceae bacterium | reverse complement strand
GTTGTGGAGGCTATATATTTAGATCTTTCAAAGGATGAACTTATTGATTATATAAAGGATATTTATGATGACATTGTCATAAAGGGGTGAAGAAAATGATAATAGGTAATAATATTTATAAAAGGTATTCTAATGATCCAGTAATTAAAGGAGTAGATATAAACCTAAAAGCTGGCTCGATTTATGGTTTAATAGGCCCAAATGGAGCAGGTAAAACAACTCTTATAAAGTTACTTGCAGGTATATATATGCCAGATGAAGGAAGTGTAACTCTAGATGGGATAGATATTGCAGCTTCACATGAAATACGCTCATGTATAGGGTATATTCCAGATAATTTAAATTTCTATCCTACTTTTACAGTAAAAGAAATGAAGGAATTTTATAAGGGTATGTGTAAAAATTGGAATGAAGAACGCTACCAAATACTTAGAGAGATTTTTACTTTTTCTGAAAAGAAAAGAATCAAACATCTTTCCAAGGGAATGAAAACTCAGCTTTCATTACTTATTAATTTAAGCTGCATGCCAAAGGTAATATTAATGGATGAACCAACCTCAGGGCTGGATCCTTTTGTGAGAAGAGAAGTACTTAATTTAATTGTTCAGGATGTATCCTCAAGGGATACTAGTGTGCTTATTTCAACCCATAATATTTCTGAATTAGAGCAGGTTTCAGATAGAGTAGGGTTTATGGATAAGGGAAAAATCATTCTTCAAGATGATATGGAAGATTTAAAATATAAATATAAAAAAATTCAGATTGCTTTTGAATCAGCAATGCCAAAAACATTCGAAGAAGAATTTAAGCTACTCTCTATAAAACACTATGGAAAAGTATATGAAATAGTAATAGACGAGCATTATGAAATATTTAAAAATAAAGCAATAAAATATAATCCAATTATTATGGAAAAATTAGATATGACATTAGAGGAGATATTTATACACAGAATGGGAGGGGAAGGATATGCTGTCAAAAATATTGCCATTTAATAAGACTCTATTAAGAAAAGACTGGCATATAACTAAATGGTTTTTTTATAGCTATTTAATTTTGCTTATCATGGCTGTACCATATAACGTAGCTAGAAACTTATCAAAATTAAATTCTAACTCTTATGACACTATGAACAACTTACTTTACACTTTAAGAAGAGTTTTGAATTTAGAAAATGAACTGGTTATTATTGCTCTAATTATAATTCCAGTTGCTTTATCAGTGGCTCTTATAGGTGAAGAAAAACGAAAAAAAACAATTGAAATAATGATTTCAGGACCATTTAGTAGATTTGAAATATTTTTTAATAAAATTGTGTTAGGGATATTTATTTTAGTTGTTCCTATATTAGTATCTGGAATGTCTTTATTAATCATGAGGTTAACTAGTGATTATGTAGGCATGATGTTTACTGGTAGTCAAATAATAATTTGGATATTTAGTTATTCAGCTTTTGCGATTTCGATGTTTTCGTTTAGCTGTATCATAGGAATGCTGTTTGGATCATCAATAGGCCAATTTATATGCACTTATATTTTTGGGGTATTTCCTATTGTGTTTTATGAAATGTTTTATTTGAGTTATAGCTCACTCTATACTTTGATTAGCGGCAAAGAGCTTGCCTATGAAAATGCAGTTCGCTCTGTTTCAAAGTATTTCGAAATGATAACTCCTATGCAATTTTTCCTTAGAATATTCGATTATTCTCAATCAGCCCAAATATTTTTTTCGTTTAGATTATTAGCTGTTGCTATTGGAATGCTTTTAATAGCTTTAGTTTTATTCGATCTTTCTAAAATGGAGAAAAATTCAGAGGTGTTGACATTTGAATCATTAGAAGGATTTTTCAGACTGGGGGTACTTTTATCAAGTATTCTAGCTGGAGCTATAATATTTAGTGAAATGATAGAACTTGGAACGCCAGGTTTATTTATAGGTTATGTAGTAGGGGGATTTGCAGGATATAAAATACCTCTTTATCTAATCCAAAAAAATAGAGCATCTTAGGAGGTGAAGTAATGAAATTAACAAGTAATCATAAAAAAATTCTACTTATATCTTTGTTTTTTTTATCGATAGGTATGTTTACAGGCAATATGGGTCTTAAATCGCCTTATAGAGAGATAAGCATAGAGACTAATCAAGAAATTGAGCTACTTAGAATTAGGCAGGATTTGATTAATAATAAGCTGTATTATGAGAAGGATATCGAAAATAGACCTGAAGATATTGAAAATTATAATAGTAGAGGATTTTATCCTAGTTTTAGATATAACAACACCTACGATTCATATGAAATTTGGGATAACATGTATGTAAGCAATGCTGATGAAGTAGAAAAGGTTATTGAGAAAGCAGGCATTAAGAATTCTGATATTTTAAAAATAGATAAAAATTACGAAACTAGACT
>CAZFTH010000239.1:0-2427 GCA_964521745.1 uncultured Peptostreptococcaceae bacterium | reverse complement strand
ATAATCCTAAACTATCCCATATTTGATTCACAGTTTACCATATATATTTTACCCTATTTTACTTTTATCTCACACAATTATAAAATTTTGAGGCTTAAATTCCTTTTTATATTACCCTAACTGCCTCTTGAATATCAAACAAGTAAATATAAGCTTCCTTTACAGCCTTATCTGTGCTTGATTCTAAAGCTTCTTTATAAAGCTCTAGCTGAGGTCTGTACATTTCAGCTTTATCTTTCTTTGAGCCAGCACCTAGATAGTCTGTTTTGTAATCTACTAGCACCCACTCGCCATCTTCTTCAAAGTAAGAGTCTATTACTCCGCTTACTAGCACCTCATCTTTTTTTAGCATAAATGAGTTTTCTCTTATTACGTTTTTTGACCTACGCATCCTTTTCCCTAGCTCGGAGCAGAAAAATTCATAAAGCATCTCAGAATCTAAAGAAGCTCTCTCTTCTGAGGTAAGAAGCTCATTAACATGCATCATATCAAGCTGGTCTTCTATTTCACTAGGACTTGCTACTTGATTTAGGTTTATATTTTGCATAGCAAAATGCATGAGAGTTCCTCTTTGTGAAGCACTAAAGGTTTTTACTTTCTGCATGAACCTAGGCATGCTTTGGATTACTACTGAGATTTTCGAAGCATCTAGTACTGATTTCGCAAGCATAGTCGCGCTCGTTTTGGACACCTGCATAGTCTGCTCTTTATATGGATATTCATAGCTGAATCTAGAGTTTATCATAGAAAGTACCTCAGGATTTAAGCTTTCACTAGAGTCAGCTTTATAATCTCTTAAGATAGCCTCCATATTGTCTATATCCTCTCGCTCTCTTTGAGACAGCTTAAGTAGGTCGTATTTTGCTACTAATGAAAGCTTGAAGCTCGATTTATAAGATGTATCATCTTCCATTACTTCTCTTATCGCGTAATCTCTAAGAGCCGATGCATCTCTATGTTTATACAGGGCGATGAGCATCCATGAAAGATAGTTGCTCTGTGACAGTAGATAGCTAGTGCTAGTTGATTTACTTGCCCTTGTCGCTAGCTTTTCTATATCCTTTACACTTCCCACCATTATCAAAGTATCTACTGCTCTAGTAAGAGCAACATAAAGGATTCTCAGTTCCTCAGATAGCATTTCTTTATTCGACTGAATTTTTATCGCTGTCTTTGGCAGAGATTCTCTGTAGACGTTTTTATCGAGGTCTACATATTTAGGTCCTATGCCTAGGGAATTGTGAAGCATGATATCTTGCTTAAAATCAGCTTTATTAAAGCCCTTGCTCAGTCCACATACGAAAACAACAGGAAACTCAAGCCCCTTACTTTTGTGTATGCTCATGATTCGAACTCTATCCTCGCTCTCACTGAGAGCTTTGGCTTCTTGGGTATCTCCCTTGTCCTTTAGAAGCTTATCTATATAATGCAAGAAATTGAAAAGTCCGTTTGTAGTGTTTGACTGAAATTCTGAGGCTTTATCGAGCAGAGCTTTTAGATTTTCCTGCCTCATCTGCCCTCCTGGCATAGCCGCCAAATCGCTATAATAGCCTGTGTCATTCATCAGATACCATAAAAATTCATCTAGTCTTTGGAGCTTTTCCTTAAAGCGATAGGTCTTAATTCTGTCTAGGAAAGCTTTTATTTTTATTGAAAGCTCGTTATCATTGTCAGCCACATAAGAAAGCAAGGCCTCATATATTGCTCCTCTTTTATAAGCTACTCTTATCTCGATGATTTCATCTAGACTAAAGCCTCCTATAGAGGAATTCATAACAGCTAGAAGAGCTTCATCCTGCTCTATATTGTCTATGATTTTAAGCAAATCTATAAAGAGCTTTACCTCTAGCACATCGTAGTATGAAGCACTGTAATCCACATAGCAAGGTATCCTATCATCCTTAAGGACTTTTTCAAAAGCTGCAATACTGCTTTTAGGTGAGCGCATGAGAATCACAATATCTCTATAGGTTATTTTTTGAAATTCCTTAGCTTTTGGATTGTAATGCTCCTTGCCTAGAAGCTCCTTGATTCTAGATGATACATACATAGCCTCTAGCTCAGGGTTATCCATATCTGCATCCTCAGCTAACTCGTTGTCTTCCTCTAGCTTGTGGTTTTCAAGCACTACAAGCTCCACTTTGTTTTTCTCAACAGGAAAATCCATTCCAGGAATCAGCTTGGCTGAGTCATCATAAGCTACCTCTCCTAAATCTTCATTCATAATAGCTGAAAATATATCGTTGATAAATTCCAGTATTGCTGGTCTGCTTCTAAAGTTGTTTGATAAATCAATTCTTTTATTGGGCCTATCGTCAGCTTTTGCATAGGAATGGTATTTATCTATGAACAAGGTAGGGTCAGCTAGTCTAAATCTATATATGGACTGCTTTACGTCTCCTACTAAAAATAAATTATCTTCTCTTT
>CAZFTH010000238.1:0-2441 GCA_964521745.1 uncultured Peptostreptococcaceae bacterium | reverse complement strand
TTTCTTATGGATGAAGCTCATAATTTCATAGATAGAGCTAGAGATATGTTTTCAGCTTCTATAGAAAAAACAGCCTTTCTAGAGCTTAGAAAGCTTATAAAATCAGCGATTAAAGACCATACGATGATTCCTAAGGAGCTTTCTGATGTTTTAAAATCAATAGGCCATGTCAATGCAGGGTTTTTAAAGCTTAAGCCAGAGCAAGCTGAGATAGAGTTTTCTCAAAAAGCTTTGCCAGAGAATTTAGTAAAAGCAATAAGGGGCTTTATAGAAAACTCAGATTATTATTTTAGTGAATATCCAAATGCAAATGAAGAGGTTTTTTATCAGGATTTACTGAGTTTATATTTTGAAGCCCATGCATTTATAAGAATTGCTGAGCTTTACGATGAAAGATACACTATGCTAGGATATCAGCATGATAAAAATTTGAGAATAAAGTTGTTTTGCATAGACCCGTCATCTCTTGTAAAGGATGCACTTAATAGATGCACTAGCCTTATTGCATTTTCTGCTACACTTATTCCAGCATCCTACTATATAAGTATGATGGGAGGGCTAGAGGATGCAGTATATCTTATGCTAGACAGTCCCTTTAATCCTGAACGACTAAAGGTTATGATAGATTCGAGTGTATCTACTAGGTATTCACATAGACAGCGCTCTATTGATAGAGTGGTGCAGAGGATTTACTCAGCAGTAAGTTCTAAAAATGGGAATTACATAGCTTTTTTTCCTTCCTATGAATACATGAATCAAATTTATGAAGAGTTTTCAAAAGCCTATGAAGAGATTGAGTGCATAGTTCAAGAAAGAAGCTTTACTGAGCTTCAAAGAGAAGACTTTTTAAAGCAGTTTGTAGACCAAAGTACTCACGTAATGGTAGGCTTTGCAGTAATGGGAGGAGCTTTTTCTGAGGGAATAGATTTAAAAGGAGATAGACTCTCTGGAGCAATAATTGCAACTGTAGGACTTCCAGGGATATCATATGAGCTGGACTTGATTATGGAATATTTTAATAACGAGGGAAAAAATGGATTTGATTATGCTTATAGGTATCAAGGAATGAACAAAGTAATGCAAAGCGCAGGCAGAGTCATTAGGACTTCTTCTGACAAAGGCTTTATACTCCTGCTTGACGATAGATTTTTAGAAGCGAGCTATCAGAATCTCATGCCAAGAGAGTGGCTGGATTTTGAAAGAGTAAGCAGTCCTTTGGAAATCAAAAATACTTTGGGACAATTTTGGGAGGGGAGCTAATGGGGATAATAGCGTTTTTGTATGGACTGATATTTGGGAGCTTTTATAATGTTGTAATATATAGGATACCTGCTGACAAAAGCATAGCAAAAGGCAGGTCGATGTGTGGTAGCTGTAACCATACATTAGCTGCAAAGGATTTGGTTCCAGTGCTTAGCTGGGTGTTTTTAAAAGCAAGGTGCCGTTATTGCGGCTCAAAGATATCTATGAGATATCCTATAATAGAGCTAGTTACAGGATTATTATTTTATCTTGCCTATGCCAGCTCAGGCTCTATATGGGAGTTTTTATTTTATGTCAGCCTTTGGTCCATGCTACTTATTACAGCCATGATAGATTACGATGAAATGATAATATCTGATGCGGTACTTCTTGTATTTACGGTAGTAGGATTAGCTTCGATTTTAGGAATCAAAGCAGGATTACTCACTAGAGTCTATGGACTTGCCTTTGGATTTGGCTTTTACTTTGCCATTTATTATGTAGCAAAGCTTATTTATAAAAAGGAAGCTTTTGGCTTTGGGGATGTCATGCTCATGGGAGCACTAGGCATATTTATGGGATTTAGAGATACTGTTTTAACTAGCATACTTAGCTTTTATGTAGCTCTTATCATAATAGTAATAATGAAAATATTTGGAAAGAAAACAGGGCTTAGGCAGGAGATTCCTTTTGGGCCATATATATGTATAGCTGCGTTCTTGGTTTCACTTTATGGGGATGAGATAGTAAATCTTTATCTAAATTTACTTATGTAGATGATTAAGAAAGCCTCACTCTTCACACAATGTAGCATGTGGACGAGTGAGGCTTTTTAAATTTAAGCATGCACTTATTTAAAATCTATAACTACAAGCTCTGGATTGTTAAGCATTCTAAAAGGAAACAAGCTGTTTCCAAGTCCTCTACTGACTATCATTGTAGTTGACCCTGAGGTATAAGCACCTGCGTCGTAAGTAGGCAGGATGCCTTGATGTGGAGCTATTACACCGCCTAGGACAGGGAGTCTTAGCTGGCCGCCGTGGGCATGACCAGTTAAAACTAGGTCATAGCCAGATTCTACGTAGTCATTAAAATGTTCAGGTCTATGTGATAGCAAGATGTTGTACACGGTGTCATCTAGAATTTCTAAGCTGTTTTTAAATTCTGTTTCTCTGCTTGCTCTGTCATAGGATATAGGG
>CAZFTH010000237.1:0-2444 GCA_964521745.1 uncultured Peptostreptococcaceae bacterium | reverse complement strand
ACTACTATCCTTACTCAACGCTTTTCATAATTTATGGATATTTTTAATTACTGACTATATTACGAGTAAAAAAATCATCTGTCAAGTATTTTATTTTTTTCCTCTAATTCTAAAAGATACTCTTTGATTTCTAGTCCTCCACCGTAGCCTACCATCTTTCCAGTGCTTCCTACTACTCTGTGACATGGGATTATTATAGGTATAGGGTTTCTATTGTTTGCCATGCCTACTGCTCTAGAAGCTTTTTCATTTCCTGATAGTATAGCTATTTTTTTGTAGCTTGCCGTTTCTCCATATGGGATAGTTAAAAGGTTAGTCCATACTTTCTTTTGAAATTCTGTACCTTTTGGGTTAAGCTTTACATCAAAGCTTTGTCTTCTTCCTTCAAAGTACTCTACTAGCTGATTTTTTACTTCCTTCAAAAATACAGTTTCTTCTCTAGGGATGTCTTTTATTATTGTCTCTCCAAAATCTAAGCAGATTAATTCTTTATTCTCTTCTATCAGTGTAAGCTTTCCTATAGGCGAATCCATTACCAGTAGCTTTTTCATTTCATGCATCCTCCACTTAAACCAAAACTTATCTCAATTATTCCTTATACATTATCTGGCTCAATTTCTTTTTTTGCCAGTCTTTTATGAACAGATTTTCTAAGCAGACTGTAAAGCACTGAGCTAAGCGGAACTCCTAGAAGCATTCCAAGTACCCCGTAAGCACTACCTCCTAGTGTAACTGCTGTTAGCACCCAAATGCTTGGAAGTCCAATCGAACCACCTACTACCTTTGGATAGATTAAGTTGCCTTCTAACTGCTGTAATACTAAGAAGAATATCAAAAACCACAGGGCTTTTATAGGGCTGACCATGAGTATAAGGAACACACCAACTATAGTTCCTATAAATGCACCAAATACAGGTATAAGCGCAGTAAACCCCACAAGGGCAGAAACTACTAAAGCGTATGGAAGTCTAAGTATCAGCATTCCTATAAAGCAAAGCACCCCTATAATAACCGCTTCTAAAAACTGTCCCGTTACAAAGCTAGAAAAAATACCATTTGAAAGCTTGGCTATATCTAAAATTTCTATTACTCTATTTTCTGGAAGATAAGCATATAATAGCTTTTTAAATTGTTTAGATAGCGTTTCTTTTTGGAGTAGTACATATATGGCAAAAACTAGTCCAAGTACAAAATTTAATAGTGCGCTAAATATAGATGATGTAATATCCACTGTTGTATTGAAAAGAGCCGAACTTCCTCTTGATAGAAACTGAGATATCCACTGGCCTATTTTTTCCCAGTTCAAATCTGAAAATGCAATTGAATTTATTTCAAATGGTAGAGATGCTAGTATAGCTCCTAGCCACTCCTGAAATTTTTTCATAAAATTTGGAAATTCTTTTGATACTATTTCTACTGTATTTTTAAATTCTGGAACAATTAAAAATAGTAATATCCAAACCATGGCAACTATTAAGGCTAGACTTAATAATAAGGAAATAGGTCTAACCCATTTTTTTATTTTAGAAGATTTATTAATATTAGTGGATTCTTCCAATCGTTTTTTTAAGAAATCTTCAATCTGTTTCATTATTACATTTAATATAAATGCTATGCATAGTCCCACAATAAAAGGTTTTAAAAGTGAAACAAGATATCCTAATGCTGAAACTACTGTTTGAAGATTTAGTATCACTGCATAAAGCACTATAGCAAAACTTATTATTCCCAGTATTTTTTTTATGTTTGCTTTTGACAAATCCATTCTAGTTCCTCTTTCCACTTTTAAATTCAAATTAAGGAATGGCTAAGCCATTCCTTAATTAAAAAATTATATCTAGTTTTTATTTTATCAGATTTTACTTGTAATGGATAGGTTTGCTTCATGCTTATCAATATAAATTGTCTGATAATCTTGAACCTCTCCTTGAATTAGCAGTCTGGCAATAGGCGTTTCTATATGCTTTTGCAGATATCTTTTTACTGGTCTTGCTCCATATACTTTTGAGTAGGAATTATCTGCAATGAAAATCTTTGCATCATCACTTACTTCTAGCTTGATATTTCTATCCCTTAATCTATTTTGTATATCTGCTAAACTAAGCTCTACTATTTTTACTATTTCGCTCTTTGTAAGAGGTTTGAACATCACTATATCATCTATTCTGTTCAAAAACTCTGGCTTAAAGTTAGCTCTTAGTACATTTAGTACATTTTCTTTCACAGCATCTGAAATCTCTCCAGATTCCTGCATACCATCTAAAAGTAGATTGCTTCCTATATTTGAAGTCATAATAACTACAGTGTCTTTGAAGTTTACAGTCTTTCCCTTTGAGTCTGTCAATCTTCCATCATCAAGCAGCTGAAGCAAGGTATTGAATACTTCTGGATGAGCCTTTTCTATCTCGTCAAATAATATCACTCTGTATGGCTTTCTTCTTACC
>CAZFTH010000236.1:0-2446 GCA_964521745.1 uncultured Peptostreptococcaceae bacterium | reverse complement strand
AAGTTAAAAAAAGAGCCAGAAAGTAAAATTAAAAATGAAGTTATGAGCGCTCTGGAGTCTGTAAACTTACTGGAAAAAGTAAAAAGTTACCCTTCTCAGCTTTCAGGTGGAGAACGTCAAAGAGTTGCACTTGCAAGGTCTCTCGTAATGAAGCCGAAGGTATTGCTACTTGATGAGCCTTTTAATGCCATTGATGCAAAGCTAAGAAAAGCTCTTCAGCTAAAAGTTAAAGAATTACATAAGGAATATGATATGACTTCTATAATGGTAACTCATGACCAAGACGAGGCAATGATAATGTCTGATACCATACATCTATTTAAAGATGGAGTAATTGAGCAGTCAGGAACCTCGGCTGAGCTTTATCTTACGCCAAAAAGCAAATATGTGGCTTCTTTTATGGGAAATTATAATGTCATAGAAGCTGAAATTTTTTCTAAGATAACAGGTGGAAAGTATAGCAAGGAGCATACCATAGGCTTAAGACCTGAGTCTATAGAAATACATAAAGAAAAGATTGAAGCTAAAGCTAATGATTTTATTTTAAGTGGTGTGATAAGTAACCTCATACCTCAAGGCAATATTGTTAGATTTTCTGTAAAAATCATGGATGAATATGTAGATGTGGATGTTTTAGTTGACAGATACAGTGGTTTTTCTATTGGTGACAAAGTGAATTTAAAAATTAAGCCAGATAAAATTCTATATTTTGATTAGTTAAAGCAATGGCAAAGGAGAATTAGATTGAGCACTAAACTACATATTGTTTCAGGATTTTTAGGAGCAGGAAAAACTACCTTTATTAGAAATGTGATTCCTTTTATGAAAGAAAAAATTGCTTTAATTGAAAATGAGTATTCTGATGTAAGCATAGACTCTGAGCTTTTTATCAGGGAAGAGCTAGTAATAAAAGAGATATTTTCAGGATGCATCTGTTGTAGTCTTATAAAGGATTTTAGAACTACCATAGATGAACTCACTAGCAATTATGATTTAGAGCATATTTTTATCGAGCCATCTGGTGTAGGCTGCCTATCCGATATAGTAGCTATCTGCGAGGATATATCAAAGACTTCGGGGAAAGCTATTGAGATTCAGAGCGTGGTCACTTTAGTGGATGCTAGCTCATTCGAAGACTATATAGATAGCTTTGGAGAGTTTTATATCAATCAAATTGAAAATGCCAAGGCTATAATAATAACTCACATAGAGGACGTAAATGAATCAGCGCTTGAGAAAATTACGGATGAGATAAAAGCTGTCAATAATTCGGCTGTTATTTTTTCTGAAGACTATCTGTCCTATCCTACTCAAAAAACCTTGGATATTTTAGAAACTTCGTATAATCACGACCTGAATGTTGCAGGCTCAGTTAAAACAATTCCAGCAACGAGTTATTTTACTACAGTTTCAATTCAAAATCCAAACAAATTATCTATGGAAGAGCTATCAAATTTATCAAATATATTCAAAAATAGAGAATTGGGAACAGTGTTAAGAGCTAAAGGTGTAATTCAGCTAGCAGATTCTAGCTTTGTGCATTTTGATTTTACTCCTAATTATTTTGACTGGGAGTATTTAAATACTAGCAAGGATACAAAGATATCGGTGATAGGCAAGGATTTGAACCAAGCATATATCAAAGGTTTGTTTTCTGATGTTTTGGAGGCGTTAATATGAGCATAACTGATTTTAACTGTACATATAATAATGGAGCAGGAGTAAACGAGGAAATAGTACAAAAAACAAAGCTTAAATTTCCAGATGCGTATAAAAATTGGGAAGACATGGCAGCTTTAGCTAAAGAGATTAAGAATCATGAAGATGCATCATTTTGCACTTTGCCTTTTTGCCATACTCTAGAAGGAGAAGCCTTAGGTGCAGTTATAAACTACGGAGATGAAAGGATAGGACCTAGAGGAAAGGATTATCTCACATCAAGTATAGAAGATTTACTGAGCATTTCTGAGCTTGATTTTTCTAAGGGAAGACTGGCAGAGGTTCTAAAAGCTTGTAGTTATCTAAGGCAGGAAGGCGAAAACGTAGCACTATATATATCGGGACCATTTACTATTTTGAACCTTCTAATTGATTTGAGGTATGTTTTTAAAGCTTTTAAAAAATCTCCTGAAGTAATGGAGAAAACTTTAGAAAAGCTGAGAGTTGAATTACTTCGCTTTATAAGGGAAGCACAAAATATGGGAGTTAATATTTTTAGTTATGGAGATTCTTCTGGGGGGCTTAATATCCTAGGACCCAAACTATCCGAGCAAATAGTTGAGATGTTTACCTACCCACTATTAAAAGAAGCTCAGCAGATTATAACTGAGGATTCAATTATGCTACTTTGTCCCAAAACATCTTTTGCTTTAATTGGAACGAATAAAGCAAAATGGAAAAATGTTGAGCTAGCAGAGTCTATGAAATACGACAAAGCTTGCGTTAG
>CAZFTH010000235.1:0-2448 GCA_964521745.1 uncultured Peptostreptococcaceae bacterium | reverse complement strand
ATAGATAAGATTTTTATCTATGGAGGGATTTCTGTGATGGAGGGCTTAGATACATATATCCATGAAAGAGTAAATATCCCTGTAGAGCTAATCAAATCCATAGATAACGTAGAGATAGTAGCTGGCAATGAATATACTTTAGCACAGAGCTTAAATGCTATTAGTGCTATTATCAGGCTGTAGGGGGTGGACATAATATGAGAGATTTTAACTTTTTTGCACCCTATGAGCAGGAGCCTAAGAAAAAAGCTTCAGGCAGTAATGTCCTTATGATAGTGGCAGCTGGACTACTTGCTTTATGCTTGGCTTTAGTGATATTTAATACTATGACACTTATGTCTCTTGAAAAGTCTATTACCAATCTAGATTCGAAGATGAATGAGCCAGATTTTAAAGCAAAGGTTGCAAATGTTCAGGCAAAGCAAGCTGAGCTTACTTCTTTAAAAGCTGACCAAGTTTTCTTTGAAGAGATGGATATAGTTATGGATAAACAAAACAAGGTAAATGAAGCAGCCGTTAGACTTATAGCTGAGCAGGTACCTGATAATCTTCACCTTACAGATTTATCTATAGTTGAAGACAAGATAGATATTAAGGGCAAGTCATACAACAAAGTTGCTGTAGCACAGTTTCAGCACAATCTAAGACAGACAGAAGAATTTGATAACCTTTTCGTATTTGAAATGGTTAAAGAAGAAGCATACTATAATTTTAGCATCATGCTTGAGGCAAAGGGGGATGAGACTGATGAAAATTAGTAACAGAGAGAAAAATCTCTTACTTATCCTTTTTATAGCTGTAGGTGGATATTTGTTCTTTACCTTTGTGTATACGCCTCAGACTGAAAAGCTAGAAACCCTAAAGCAACAAGAGCAAGCTAAACAAAACGAGTATGCTCAGATGCAAGCACTTATAAATTCTGAAGGTAATTTGGATTTAGAAATAGAAACTATAAAAAATGAGCTTCTTCCTGTAGCTAGAACTTATTTTGGGGATATAGACCAGGAAGAAACCATAGTTATTTTAGATGACTTTGCTCAAAAAGCTGATTTGGATATCAAAGGTATCAGATTTTCTGAGCCTGTAAAAACTAGTCTAACTGAGCTAAAAGCAAATGAAGCTTCAGCTTCTGGAGAGGCACAGCCTCCTGCACCAGCACCAGAAGAAAATACTGCTCCTGCTGAAGGGACTCAGGCTCAAGTAGCTACTCCACCAGCTGTATCTGATAATTTTACTACTAGGCCTGTAGAGGTAGAGTTTGAAGGCAATTACAACAAGCTTATGGATTATTTAGTTGAGGTAGGAAGCTATTATAAACGTATTTCTTCATATTCTATGCAACTAAAATCAGAAGCAGACAAACCGCTTTCAGGCACTATATTTATGAATTTTCACTGTGTGGACAGTGTAGATAAATATGTTCCTCAAGACCCAAGTATTTTGGAATATAATTTTATCCCTCGTTCATCAAAGGACAATCCTTTTGAAGCGTATTCATGGTCATACAAGATTACTACAATTCCTGGTGTTTATACATCTCCAGTTAGTCAGCAAGGAATAGTAGGACCTGGTGAGCAAGGCATGTATTATCTTCCTGAGCAAACAAAGGAAGATCCTATAAGTATGGAAAAGACTATGGAGCTAGGAGCACAGAATCCTCTTCCGTTAGCACTTAATATATTTGATGAAAAGCCACTTTACAGCTTTGAAGATAGGATTCTAAAGACATTTGCTTTAGATAAAGGGAACACTATTTCAGGTAAGCTAGAGAAGGATTTAGAGTCTGAAGAAAATCTTTATAGCATTATTTACACCTTTGATGGTGAAGAAGCTGAAACAGAAGTATATCTTGATTTACAAAGCAAAAAACTAACGATAGATAAGCATCCTCAGTACCTTTCTTTATTTGTAAATGCTGATAAAAAGCTAGATAATATACTCGGACTTATTGTTACTGACGCCAAAGGTATGGACTACAGAGTATTTTTAGCTAATAAAATCGACTGGACAAATCAAAAAGAGCTAAGAGGAGTACTTCCAGAGAGTATAGCTTATCCACTTACAGTTAAAAATGTATTTGTAAGAGATAATTCTGATACTAGTACAAAAAATGCAAAGCTATCTTTTGATGAATTAAAAGTAGCATATATGAAGTAGATTAGGGAAAAGACGATGCCGATGCATCGTCTTTTTTGATATGTTTATATAATTCACAATTAAATCCCATGATTTATATTTGAATCGAGAAGTAAAGAGTGCAGTCTGCACTTTTTTTCTTTTTTTGATTTATATGTAAGTCAAAAATGACTTGAAATTATACTTTTTCTATTTTGCTAGAAGATTTAGAAGTATAAGAATGCTGATAAAAAGCTTGGAATATCAATGAAAATGCTGAAAAATAATTTTAATTTAAGACATGTTGAAAAGTGAAATAGCTCCCGCAAAAAT
>CAZFTH010000234.1:0-2451 GCA_964521745.1 uncultured Peptostreptococcaceae bacterium | reverse complement strand
CAGTACAGACCATGTACTTAGGGCAGCAGGTCAAAGACTTGTTAGAAGAACTGATTAATAAAAAATTATGATTTAGATAAGGAGGAAGGCTTGTGTCAATAACTTTAGAAAGTGCAAAAGAGCATGCTAATGATTTAGCCGTTTTATGTTGTCGTGCAGAAGAGGGCGTAGTGATTGAACCTAGTAATTTAGAAGACCCAGCAATATTTGCTGATTTGGAGGACTCTGGATTATTAACTATTCCTGCAAACTGCCTTAAAATAGGAGAGGTTTTAGGAGCGAAATTAGTTAAAACAGCTGATTCACTTACTCCGCTCACTCCAGATTTACTAGAAGGAGTAAAAGCTATAGAAACTCAAGAAGCAAAAACTGAAGAGGCTCCTGAGCAAGCAAAAGCTCCAGTAGCTCAAGCTGCAGCTCCAGCATCTGTGCCAGTAGCAAATCTAGCTGGTTCAATGCTTAAAATTCATATAGGTGAAGGAAAGGATATTAACCTTGAAATTCCTCTATCTGTAGCAGGACAAATGGGAGTGGTTGCACCAGTTTCAGCTCCAGCAGGTCAAATAGCAGAAGTTGTTACAAATCAAGAGCAAGCTACTAAAGAAGCTCAAGAAGCAAAGCTTATAAGAACACTTCAAAAGAAGTATTTCAAAATTGAGAAGGTAGAATTTGGACCTGAGACAAAAATTGAAAATAATACTATTTATATTAGAGAAAATATCTGCGAAGATGCTGTGAAAGTAAGTAACCTAGTTACAGATATCAAAGTAGAAATTGTAACTCCAGCTGATTATGGTAAGTACAGTGAAACTATTATGGACGTTCAACCTATAGCGACTAAAGAAGGCGAAGGAAAAATAGGACAAGGTATCACTCGTGTTATCGATGGAGCTATAATAATGGTTACAGGAACTGACGAAGATGGAGTTCAAATCGGTGAGTTTGGTTCATCTGAAGGAGAACTTGAAGCCAACATCATGTGGGGAAGACCTGGAGCACCTGATAAAGGAGAAATCCTTATCAAGACTCAAGTTACTATAAAAGCTGGTACTAACATGGAAAGACCAGGACCACTTGCTGCTCATAAAGCGACTGATTATATCACTCAAGAAATCAGAGAAGCTCTTAAGAAACTTGATGATTCTGAAGTAGTTGAAACTGAAGAGTTAGCTCAGTACAGAAGACCTGGCAAGAAGAAAGTTGTAATCATCAAAGAAATCATGGGACAAGGCGCAATGCATGATAACCTAATCCTTCCTGTAGAGCCAGTAGGAGTAATAGGTGCAAAGCCAAACGTTGACCTTGGAAACGTTCCAGTTGTTCTTTCGCCTCTTGAGGTACTTGATGGAGGAATCCATGCACTTACTTGTATAGGACCTGCATCAAAAGAGAACTCTAGACATTACTGGAGAGAGCCTCTAGTAATTGAAGTTATGAATGACGAAGAATTTGACTTAGCAGGTGTTGTATTTGTTGGTTCTCCTCAGGTTAACGCTGAAAAGTTCTACGTATCAGAAAGACTAGGTATGCTAGTTGAAACTATGGATGTAGATGGAGCTTTCATCACAACTGAAGGTTTTGGAAATAACCATATAGATTTTGCAAGTCACCATGAGCAAGTTGGTATGAGAGGAATTCCAGTTGTTGGAATGTCATTCTGTGCTGTTCAGGGAGCTCTAGTTGTTGGAAATAAATACATGAAATACATGGTAGATAACAATAAATCTGAGCAAGGTATAGAAAATGAAATTCTTTCTAATAACACTCTTTGTCCAGAAGATGCAGTAAGAGCAGTTACTATGCTAAAAGCTGCAATTACTGAAGAAGAAGTAAAAGCTGCTGAGAGAAAATACAATAAAAACGTTAAAGAAAGCAACGTTGATTTAATTGAAGAGCAAACTGGAAAAGAAATTTCTCTACTTCCAAATGAGCAGGTTTTACCAATGAGCAAGAAGAGAAAAGAAATCTATGAGGCAGATAAATAAACCGTTCTTTTAAAATGAAAAGGTGATTATATGAAATATGGAGACAAAATCATATATATGGAAGGTATCATAGTAGATTTTGATGATTGTTCTGTATCTGTAGATTTTAAAGGAAGATTAGGTTTTCTTAAAATTCCTAGAAGGATGCTTATTACTGACTATCCTGTAGAGATTGGTCTAGAGGTTGCTATGAATATGAGTTTTATAGAAGTATTAAGTGATGAAGTTAATGAAAAATATTTGAGTAATATCCAAAAGAATAAAGATAAAAGGAGGAAGATGAATGTCTGATTTGACTGTAGTAAAAGGATTACAATCTGAAATTTATGTACCTATTACACCACCACCAGTGTGGACGCCAGTAACAAAAGAATTAAAAGACATGACTGTTGCGCTTGTTACAGCAGCAGGAGTTCATTTAAAATCTGACAAGAGATTTAACCTAGCAGGAGATTTCTCTTACAGA
>CAZFTH010000233.1:1393-2455 GCA_964521745.1 uncultured Peptostreptococcaceae bacterium | reverse complement strand
TATTTACGAAAAAAATTACGATATTGTAGGTTTTTCTTGCTATATTTGGAATGTTGAGCAGACTCTCAAGCTATGCTCAACACTAAAGGAAGCTAATCCTGACTTAATTATAATACTTGGAGGACCTGAAGTTAGCTTTGATTCACTTAACTTTATTAATAAGCATTCATATATTGATTATATAATTAAAGGAGAAGGGGAGTTAGTTCTTCCAAAACTTATTGACTCTATTTCTAAATTTAAGAAACATATAGAAATAGATGGAGTCGTTTATAAATCAAACGAACTACCACCATATTCAAATTATAGATACAATACACATGAAGATATATATTTTATAGAGAACAAGGATACACCTCCTATAGCGGATCTATCTCAGATAAAAAGCCCATATCTTTATGTGACTGAAGAGGAAATAGAAAATAAAATAGTTTATTTTGAAACTTCAAGAGGGTGCACATTTAATTGCTCTTATTGCTTATCGTCAACTCTAAAAGGAGTCAGATTTTTTCCTTTAGAAAGTGTAAAGCAGGATTTGAAAAAACTTGTAGCCTTAAATGCAAAACAGATTAAATTTGTAGATAGAACCTTTAATTCCCATAAAGAAATTACTTTAGCTTTAATAAAATTTTTAAAGGAAATCGATAATGGCAAAATTAATTTTCATTTTGAAATCACAGCTCATATGCTTGATGATGAGTTTATGAAAGAGATTAAAGAAGCACGGTATGGTTTATTTCAATTTGAAATTGGAGTTCAGTCTACAAATAGTAAAACTATAAAAACTGTAAATAGAATTGATAATTTTGAAAAATTGTCTGTAAGAGTGAATCAAATAAAGGAATATCGTAATATCCATCAGCATTTAGATTTAATCGCAGGACTTCCATATGAAAATTTAGAGAGCTTTAAAAAATCCTTTAATGATGTATTTGCGTTATTGCCCGAGGCACTTCAACTAGGATTTTTGAAAATGCTCAAGGGTAGTCCTATAAGGAGTCAAGTAGAGTTATTTGATTATAGATATCGCAATTATCCACCTTATGAAGTGATTTCAAATAA
>CAZFTH010000233.1:0-1383 GCA_964521745.1 uncultured Peptostreptococcaceae bacterium | reverse complement strand
CTTAAAGAAATCGAAGAGATTGTGGACTTGTTTTATAACAGTGGGATGTTTATGCTTAGTATAGAATATATTTATATCAATAACTACAATAATAATGGATTTAAATTATTTTCTGATTTACTTGCATATAAAAACGAATATTACCAAAATAAAACCTTATCTAGAGATGATCTATATAAACTTTTACATGAATTTTATAGCAGGATTTGCCCAGATGAGACAAATAAAATAAAAGAGCTAATTAGATTTGATTATTTAAGAATGGGAAGAAATAGAGTTATTCCTTTGTTTTTAAGAAATGATTTAAGTAGTATTACAAGAGAAGAAGCTGTAGCTTGGATTTCAAATGATTATATTAAATCTGAATTTGGCTATTCTAATTCGCATCCTATGGAAATAATAAAAAAAATTCATGTAGAGCTATTTGAATTTGATATTATCGACTATATAAAAACCAAAGGGAATTTGAAAAACCATAAAGCTATAATAGCGTTTAATTATAGTGGAGAGAAAGATTTTATGAATAAAGTAACGTTTACTGGAGGTTTGTATGAACAAATCAAGAATTGAGAAATATTTACTGGAAAAAACAAATAAATTGGTTTTTATAACCTTAGATGATATTATTCTAAAAAAAATTGAAGGAATAAACATTAATAAAAATATTGAGGTTCCAGTATTTTCATCTGTACTTATAGACATGGCTAATTCAAAAAAAGAAGGAATTTCTACAATAGATATATTAAGTGCCATGCTTTTCATACAAGGAATAGACCCTTATTTTAAGTACAGTAGAGAATATAAAGCGATAATAACAAAATTATCTTCAAATCCACTTGCTCTAGCTAGTAGCTTGGCTGGAGATGCATATGAAAAAAACAATCTAATTGAGAGCTTAATATTCGCAAGAGGTTATCTAGCTATGTTTGAGCCAGAAATAAACTTATACTTCAACTATGCGCTGCTATGTAAAGAAATATCTGAGCAAGCTTTAGAAGATAGCAAAAAGGCAGATTTCAAACTTGAAAGTGAAGATTGCTTTAACTCACTAGTCCAATTATATCCAGAATTTTCTAAGCCATATTATTATTTAGCATATTTTGCATTACAGCATGGAGATTTAAGTACCTCAAAAAATTGTTTTGAAAAAGCTATAGAACTTGGACTCGATGATTCTCTTGAAAACGACTCTAAGGATAATCTAGTCAAAATTAACACTACAGAAAAAATAAGTCTATCTAGTGAGCTCATTGAAAGTGAAAAATACGATGATGCCCTAGCTATTTTAGAAGAAATAGTTGATGAAGATACCTCTTCATATGAAGCATATTTCTATCTAGGCTATATAAATAGATTAAAAGGAGAGTATGAATCAGCAATAGA
>CAZFTH010000232.1:0-2496 GCA_964521745.1 uncultured Peptostreptococcaceae bacterium | reverse complement strand
TTTTCATATCCATATTTATATCTTCAGTATAATAAAGCCTGATTAAAAAATCAGCTAGCTTACCTTCAGAATCATTAAACTTATAATTGCTTATTTCCATCATAATCATCCTATTTTTTATTACCATACTCTGAAGAAAGCACCTATACAGCTTTGGATTTGACTCAAGTATAATATCAATTTCATTTTTACTTATCATTTTTATTGTGGAATTTTGAAGAGCTTTATAAATAACTGATGTCCTTTTTTCATCAAAGAAATCCTCTTCTCCAAATATACTTCCTTTTGTGATTCTAAAAAAAATTATTTCATTTCCATCTTTAGAATACATCAATTGATTAACTTCTCCTTCTAAAACTAGAAAAATATAATTTGAGCTATCTGGATTTATAATTTCACCCTTTTTAATCTCGCACGTCATTCCACAATCACTTAGTGCTTCCAAAAAACAATTATCTAATTCCTTTTGTGATTTATGGTCAAATATATCTTTATACATTATTAATAGCACCTTTCTTAGTAAATCATTTAAGTAGCTTCAGCAGTAATGATTTTTTTATATTAACAGCATCCGCTGGGCATACTTCATGACAGCAAAAACAGCTTATGCAATCTTTTAGGTTTACAACTGGCTTATTTTCCACCATCGATATAACATTTGCCGGACAATTTCTTTTACAATGTCCACAAGATATGCATTTACTATGTACAAATTCTGGTTTGGCTTTTAATTTCTTTATTATAATTTCTTTTAGCTTTGCAGGTGTATTTTTGGGAAGAAATGTTAAGTCGACAGAATCTGGCAATTTAAATGGCGTAATATTTAAAGCTTTATAATCAAGCCCCTCTACTACTATTTCATTTTTATTAAAAATGTTTCTAGATTCTGCAAGGTAAAGTGTAGGAACTAGCTTGAAGGCAATAGATACTAAATCACAAGCTATAAAATCAGCTTCATAGGCATTATCTGCACCAATAAGTACTCCAAGATTTCTTTTTATGCCATTAGATGGTCCATTTCCCTCCATAGCCTCTATCCCGTCAATAATCGAATAGTCTGGCTTTACATACCTTTCAATATCGATAAGGTGATGAGCAAAGTTCTCTTCATTCATAAGCTTAAAATGGTACTCAGCTTTAATTAGTCCTGGTATGACTCCAAAAAGATTCTTTACAGCTCCAGTGAATGTCATCATCCCATGAGTTTTTAGTTTAGCAGCAGAAATTACAAAATCCGCATTTTTTACTACATCAATAACATTAAAGGTTTTTAATCTCATGGAATCACTAGGACTCACTTCTGAAAATCTTACGTTATAATTTAAAATTGCACCACTATTTTGAGCTGCTTTTACCATTCCTGAAGCTTCATAAATCCCTTCTAGAGATGCTTTCGTAAATGGTCCTGCTGGTGAATCAGCTATAATTACTTCACAATTGTATTTAACAAAATAGTTTGCTAAGCACTCAATTATTATAGGATGAGTAGTGACTGCCTGCTCAGGTTTTTTCTTCATGAGCAAATTGGTTTTTATCACCACTTTTGCTCCATCGAATAGTTTTTTTGATAATAGGCTATTATCTAGCATTGAATTTATGCTAGTTTGTATCATATCAATATTATTATAAGACTCAATCTTAGTAAGTTGTACTTTACCCATAATACCCTCCCAAATATCTAAAAAGAAAAATCTCCTACTGCTAAGCTAATGCAACAAGAGATTTTTCAATTAATTAAATTTTAAAGATTTTCATTTTATTATTTAGGTTTTCTGTTGTTATAAGTAGCTCATCAGCATCTTTTCCAACAATTTCACTATTTTGTGTTACACTTTGGGCATGAGATGAAAGATTTTCAGCTGTTGCTAATATCTCTTCAGAGGCTGCAGATTGCTGCTCAGTAATTGCTGCAACAGAAGCTGCAACATCATCAACTTCTTTTATTTTCTCAATCATTTCATTTACAAGGACATTACTTTGATTTACTTGATTATATATTTTATCAAAAGTTTCACTTGCTGTCTCTACTAAATTTGAACTCTGTTTTATATTCTCAGAGCTTTTTTGAGTATTTTCAACAGTATCGTCCACCAAGCTTTTTATATTACTGGTTAAATCAGCAATTCCTCTAACCGAATTTTCACTTGTTTCAGCTAATTTTCTAATTTCATCTGCTACTACAGCAAATCCCCTTCCTGCTTCTCCAGCTCTTGCAGCTTCAATTGCGGCATTAAGTGCTAACAGATTCGTTTGATTTGCAATTTCTCCTATTAAGCTAACAATATCGTTTATCTTAAATGTAGATTCCCCAACTAGCTTAACTGTACCTTCCAATTCTTCAATCGAAGATTCTACACCCTTTATTGCAGTATTTACTTCAATCATATCGAGTTTTCCCTTTTCAGAAATACTTACTGTATCTAACATTTTTTCCTTAGCCAACTCACCTTTTTTACCTGTATCAGAAACAAACTCTGATAGTGATGAAGCATTTTC
>CAZFTH010000231.1:0-2509 GCA_964521745.1 uncultured Peptostreptococcaceae bacterium | reverse complement strand
ACTTCGTTATATTCAAGCCTTTGCAAGAATTATCGGTGTAAAAGAAGATGCTGCTATAGAATATGCCGAGAGAAAGGGATTAAATGCACTAGTAGACAATGCTACCCAACTTCTTGCTACCCCAGTTCAGCGGGAAAAACATCAGGCTTTTCTTGATTTATATAGAATGAGTAGTACCATCAATACTAGAAACCCTATCATCAATTCCCCGGAAAAGGCTTCCGCCTATTTTCATTCAGTAATGGATGAGATATATGATAAGGAAGCTTTTGTAGTTGCCTTTTTAAACACTAAAAATCGTATTATCGACCATGAGGTGGTATCCATTGGAACGATTAACAGTTCAATTGTACATCCAAGGGAAGTCTTTAGGAATGCTATAATTAACAAGGCTAATTCCGTAATTCTTTGCCATAACCATCCATCGGGAGATTTAACCCCAAGTACAGAGGATATTAATATTACAAGAAGATTAAAAGAAACAGGTAACCTTTTGGGTATTAAGGTTTTAGACCATTTGATTGTCAATGGTATTAATCAGAATGAAGTATATTCCTTCCAAGCTAAGGGCGTACTTGAAACAGTAGAAGCCTATGGTGTTAATTCATCACAATCAGTAGGGGAAGTAAAATCTAACTATATGATGCCTATGCAGGAGCATAGCTATCCTTTGCCTGACCCTACTATAAGTATTTCAGACAGAAACTCCTACGGATATTTAGATGATGAGATGCTACCACTATCAAAAGAACGAGCCACAGAATTATTTAAGAAGGATTTACCTGTATTTTTACTTTATGAAGATGATTCTGAGGCAATGGCTTTTAACCGTAAGGATATCGATAATCATAATGGTATCTTTGGTATTGAGCGTATTAGCTGGATAGACCAACAAAATTATTTAGAAACTACTGAGAAATCAGTAGAGCAAAACTATAATCAAATAGATGGGATAATTAATAATATACCTACAGTGGAGGAACTGGAACAGGCTGTAAGGGCAGGTAGTAATATTTCATTATTAGATCTTGCCAATGCAGTAAAGGAAGAAAGAGAAGAAAAGAAAACTTCTGTAGTAAAGCAACTTAAAGCAAAATCAGCTATAGATAAAGAAAAGCAGAAAAGACTATCCCAAATAGGTACAGAAATGGAGCGATGATTATGGATAAAATTACAGTAGAAGAAACAAATTTAATATGTATCTACAATACAGGTACAAGGGAAGGCTTGCTTGAAGAACTATCTGAAATGCAGACCCATTTAGAACAGGATGAAACAGAACTGATAGAGCTTACAAAATCAGTTGTTAATAAGATAACTATCATGAATGATGATGAGTTTAACAATATTATAGCAGGACTAGTTGCTGATTTCACATAGAGATTTTAGGTAGACATATAGTAAAATATGAATAACAGTTATATTTTTTGAGAAATAGTTAACGCATATTCAGTTGTTAGATATGACGATTCTTGATATGATTAAGCTAGCAAAGGCCATTGCTGATTAAATATAATCAGGAGGTTATTTATATGAAGATAGGTGAAGTAATACGAGAATATAGAAAAAAGAAAAATATAACTCAGGAAGAAATGGCAAATCGACTTGGAGTCACAGCACCAGCAGTTAATAAGTGGGAAAATGGTAATTCTCAACCAGATATTATGCTACTAGCCCCTATTTCTAGATTACTTAATATAACACCAGATATCCTATTATCCTTTGAAGAGGAATTGACAGAAGAAGAAATAAACAATATTATTTATCAAATAAATGAAAAATTTAAAACTGAAAGTTATGAAGAAGTTTTTAAGTGGTCAAAAGAGAAAATAGAGCGGTATCCTAATTGTGAACAATTAATTTGGCAAGTAGCCCTAGTTTTAGATGCATGGCGTTTAACGAAAAAGATTCCAGACGCAGAAAAATATGAGGCTTATATCAACAGTTGCTATGAAAGAGCATTAGAAAGTCAGGAAGAGGACATCAGAACCAGGGCAGCGGATTCTTTATTTGGATTTTATACAAGAAAGGAAGAAAACGAAAAAGCAGAAGAATATTTAAATTATTTCTCTAATCAAAATCCAGAAAGAAAAAGAAAGCAAGCATTTATTTATAGCAAGACAAATCGAGTGAATGAAGCATATAAGGCATATGAAGAATTAATATTTTCTGGCTATAACATGATGAGCATGGTATTTCAAAATATATATATTTTAGCTATGAAGGATAAAGACAAGGAAAAGGCTTATAAGCTTGTTGAGAAGCAAAGGGAATTAGCGAATATTTTTGAAATAGGAAAATACCATGAGGAATCCTGCAGACTTGATTGGGTAACAACAGAAAAAAAAGTGGATGAAACCATAGAAACTATAGAAAAAATGCTTGCTAGTGTTAGTACAATATCTGATTTTACGAAATCAACTTTATACGAACATATGGAATTTAAGAAACTAGATGAAAAATTCATTAAAGAATTGCATAAGAACTTGATAACTAATTTTAGTGATGA
>CAZFTH010000230.1:0-2511 GCA_964521745.1 uncultured Peptostreptococcaceae bacterium | reverse complement strand
AGTTAAAGCTAGAAGAGTAGGTGGAGCTAACTATCAAGTACCAATTGAAGTTAGACCTGATAGAAGAGAGACTCTAGGACTTAGATGGTTAGTTAAGTATACTAGACTTAGAGGCGAAAAAGGAATGACTGATAAGCTAGCTAGAGAAATTATGGATGCAGCTAACGGTACAGGGGCTTCAGTTAAGAAGAAAGAAGACACCCATAAAATGGCAGACGCAAATAGAGCATTTGCTCACTATCGTTGGTAAAATAGTATTTGTTTTGCCAGAAAGGAGTGTAATACGTGTCAAGAAAGTTTCCTTTAGAAAGAACTAGAAACATCGGTATCATGGCCCATATAGATGCGGGTAAGACTACCACAACAGAAAGAATCTTATTCTACACAGGAAAAACCCATAAAATTGGAGAGACTCATGAAGGAGCATCTCAAATGGACTGGATGGAGCAGGAGAAAGAAAGAGGTATTACTATTACTTCTGCTGCTACAACTGCTGAGTGGAAAGATCATAGAGTTAATATAATAGACACCCCTGGTCACGTTGATTTTACAGTTGAGGTTGAAAGATCTCTTAGAGTTCTTGATGGAGCTGTAGCTGTATTTTGCGCAAAAGGCGGAGTTGAGCCACAATCTGAGAACGTATGGAGACAAGCTAATAACTATAACGTTCCAAGAATCGCATTTGTAAACAAAATGGATATCATAGGAGCAGATTTTTTAAGAGTTGTTCAAATGATGAAAGATAGATTGGGAGCTAATGCTGTAGCACTACATCTTCCTATTGGAGCTGAAGATACATTTACTGGAATAATCGACCTTATGATTATGAAGGCGTATATATATAAAGATGACAAAGGACAAGAAATAGATATAGTTGATATCCCAGAAGATATGAAAGACCTAGCTGAAGAATATAGAGAAAAAATGGTAGAAGCTATCGCTGAGTTAGATGAAGATTTAACTATGAAGTTCCTTGAAGGAGAAGAAATCTCTATAGAAGAACTTAAGGCAGCACTTAGAAAAGGTGTAATAGCTTGCGAAATTAATCCTGTATTTTGTGGGACAGCTTACAGAAATAAAGGAGTTCAGTTAGTTATTGATGCGGTAGTTGACTATATGCCATCTCCACTGGATATTCCTGCTATTAAAGGATTATTACCAGATGGAGAAGAAGCTGAAAGACATTCTTCTGATGAAGAACCTTTTGCTGCTCTAGCATTCAAAATAATGGCTGACCCATTCGTTGGAAAACTTGCTTTCTTTAGAGTTTATTCAGGAGTTTTAAAATCAGGCTCTTATGTAATCAACTCTACTAAGAATAAAAAAGAGAGAATTGGACGTATTCTTCAAATGCATGCTAATACAAGAGAAGAAATATCTGAAGTTTATTCAGGAGATATCGCTTCAGCAGTAGGTCTTAAAGATACTACAACTGGTGATACCTTATGTGATCCAGATCATCCTATTATTCTTGAATCAATGGAATTTCCAGAGCCAGTTATCCACGTAGCTATTGAACCAAAATCAAAAGCTGCTCAGGAAAAAATGGGTGTGGCACTTCAAAGACTTTCAGAAGAGGACCCTACGTTTAGAGTTCGTACTGATGAAGAAACTGGACAGACAATAATCGGCGGTATGGGTGAGCTTCACCTTGAAATTATCGTTGACCGTCTACTTAGAGAGTTTAAAGTAGAAGCTAACGTTGGAGCGCCTCAAGTTGCTTATCGTGAAACAATTAAGAACCCAGTTGATATTGAGCATAAATATGCTAAGCAGTCTGGTGGACGCGGTCAGTATGGTCATGTTAAGATTAGAATGTTCCCTCAAGAGCCAGGAGCTGGATACGAGTTCGTAAACTCTACAGTTGGTGGATCTGTTCCTAGGGAATATATCGGCCCTGTTGATGCAGGACTTCAAAGTGCTATGGCAGCTGGTATACTTGCAGGATACCCAGTCGTAGACGTAAAAGTTGAGCTTTATGATGGTTCATACCACGAGGTTGACTCATCAGAAATGGCCTTTAAAATGGCTGCTTCTATGGCATTTAAAGATGGTATGAGAAAAGCTAACGCTATAATTCTTGAGCCATACTTCAAAGTAGAAGTTGTTACTCCAGAAGACTACATGGGAGATGTTATGGGTGACCTTAACTCTCGTAGAGGTAGAATTGAAGGGATGGAAGCTAGACAAGGAGGAGCTCAAGCTATAAATGCATTGGTTCCGCTATCAGAAATGTTTGGTTATGCTACTACACTTCGTTCTATGACTCAAGGTAGAGCAACATATACAATGATATTTGACCATTATGAAGAAGTTCCGGCTTCTATTGCCAAGAAGATAATGGAAGAAGGAAAATAGTAAACTGATATTTAAATTTTTAGTATAAAATATAATCATAGGAAAGCCTTATGGCTTTCCCAAAATTAAGCATACATTTACTTAAAAGGAGGATTTTTAAAATGGCAAAAGCTAAATTTGAAAGAACCAAGCCACACGTTAATATTGGAACAA
>CAZFTH010000229.1:0-2524 GCA_964521745.1 uncultured Peptostreptococcaceae bacterium | reverse complement strand
TTCAGTATACTTACCCAAATTATTCATAAAAAATAAATTAGGCTTCGTACTTTTTCCATCGCACAAACTTATAGAGTCAATTTCTTTAGCATAAATATTACATTGTATTAGAAAAGAAAAAGACTTATCTATATTTAAGGCCGGCCTTAAATATAGATAAGTCTTTTTCTTTTGATGGATTCTCACAAGTTATTTTATATATTTTGTATATCACTTACCTTCATCAAGATAACTCTCTTTATTGAGCGTGCAAAAATAATACATACCTTATCAAATGCATTTGATTTTACTTAAAATTAAATATTCGTGAAAACAAGCCTTTTAATTTAACTTCTTTATAGTAATCATCAAAAGTATATTCATATAAAATGTCATCTTTGTTGTCAACTGTTTCATAAGATTTAGCTTTAGCTTCTTGGTAGTTTTCAAAGTGTTTTGGTACCATATCATCTTTTATTTCTTCATTTTTTATCATAATATATGGAGATCCAACTAAACTTTGATACTCCCAAAAATATCTAAATTCGTATATTATGTCTTTTTCATCAATAAATCTAACCACTACAGTATATCTATCTCCCCAAACCATATCTCTACTAGCCCATGAACCTTCAATGTACTGAAAATCATCTGTTGTCTTTAAAAAATTATGGACAGCATGTAAAGCTACATCAGAACGGATCTTTTGTTTTGCATAGAAAAAATAAAAGATGCTAGACATAATAATAAAAACAACAATAGTAATTATAGTTTTTTTAATTAGTTTATTCATAAGTGTAGAAATCTCCTTGATTAAATTAATCATCCTGAGAATCCTTGATGTTAATTATAGGGTTATCATCAATTTTATAAAAAATTATATTTTGTATCGTTAATAAGCATTGTAAATGAATTATCGCTACAAATAATCACTTGCTCAGGAATAATATTACTAGATTCAATGCTATAAAGACCTTTGCCAACTTTTTTATAGCTGCCTTTGCTGACTAAGTCCGTATCACTTTTTTCTTTTTCTAAATGATTATAGTAATAATATAATTGATCTTTTTCATCAAAACTTATAGAGGAAAAATTTAGCTCGTCACAATTATAGGTTCCATTTAATACATCTGGTTTAGCGAAAGCATTTGGAGAATATAAAGATTTCATAAAAATAATAATAGCAATTAATAAAATCAAACCTAGAAAATACTTCTTTTTCATTAATGAGTTCTCCTTCTGTAAGAAATTCAAAGGATTAGCATTTTGAATTGAGCGTAAGCTAATTTGTATTTGGCATAAACATCCCTGAAATCAAGCCTTTTAACTTAACTTCATTATAATAATCATTAAAAGAATATTCATATAAAATGTCATTTTTATAGTCCTCATCTGTTGATAAAGTTTTGTCCATAGCTTCTTGGTAATTTTTAAAGTGTTTTGGTATCATATCATCTTTTATTGCTTCACTTTTTATCGTAATATAAGGAGCCCCAATTAAGCTTTGATACTCCCAAAAATATTTGAACCTATATGTTATATCTTTTTCGTCAACAAATGTAATTCCTACAATATATCTATCGCCCCAGACTTTATCTCTACCTGAGTATGAATCCTCAATATACTCAAAGTCATCAGTTTCCTTCAAAAAATTATGGACAGCATGTAAAGCTACATCAGAGCGTATCCTTTGTTTTGCATAGAAAATATAAAAGATGCTAGATAAAATAATAAATATGATAATAAATAGTATAGTTTTTTTTATTAGTTTATTCATAAGTATTATACTCTCCATGATGTCCGGCTTGAGTCCATATTGTCAGATTCGTAAATTTTAGTGAAGTTCGGATTTGATTCTGTAAACTCTATCATATTTTCAAATGTCATTTCATCTGGACCTATAAGATCTTCGAAAGTAACATCTTCAGCGATATATCCATCATTCTTGTCTCTAAGGTAATCTTCGTAGGTATATCGTTCAGATGCATAGGATGTTCCTATATTAACAATGATAATACTTAGAAATAAAATTAGCACAGATAAAGATTTTAACAACTTCATATTTTTCCTCCAATCTTTTTCGTAGTTAGAATAAATAAACGTTCTTAACTACATAAACAAATATTTAATACCATAAAATATAAAATTAATTTTTAAATAATAGAATAATGTTGTAAAAGGTTAACGATTAAAAAATAATTTTATATTAATATTATTATACGGAAAAGAATGGAAAATATTGTTAAAATTTTAATACAAAAAATTAACAGATTGAGACATTTAATTTCTATTGTTATATTAATTGGCTATTTAATTATTAATTAAGAAGTCTTAATAACGTTCTTATTATTTTCTCACAAAATATTTTTTCTCATTTTGATTCATTGAGTTGGGCAATTTGTCTATGGAGATTTTAATCTTGAGCGCTTACCCTTGCATATCCTATAAGCATATTTGATTCCACCTTCCTTTTTATAAAATAAAATATAGTATTTAAAAAACAATTTAAAAAACCCATACATAGTTTGTATGAATTTTTAAATTC
>CAZFTH010000228.1:0-2526 GCA_964521745.1 uncultured Peptostreptococcaceae bacterium | reverse complement strand
CCATCTCTTCCACAGTGAGAATATCATCTTCAATATCTATACTCTCATTTCTTAGCTCATATGCTAGTTCTGTCATCTGAGGAACATCTAGCCCTAGCTTTTTTAATTTATCTACTTGCTTGAATATTTCTCTAGGCTTTCCTTGCAGTATAAGCTTTCCATCTTCCATTACACATACCCTATCTGCATTTACTGCTTCTTCCATAAAGTGAGTGATATGAATGACAGTTATTTTATCTTCTTTATTAAGTCTATATACGGTATCCATTACTTCTTTACGTCCTCTTGGATCTAGCATAGCAGTCGGTTCATCCATGATTATGCATCTTGGTTTCATAGCTATTATTCCTGCTATTGCGATTCTTTGCTTTTGCCCTCCAGATAAAAGGTGAGGGGCTTTTTTTGCGAACTCACTCATCCCTACATTTGCAAGAGCTTCATCTACTCTTTTTCTTATTTCTTTTGGCTCTATACCTAGATTTTCTGGTCCAAATGCCACATCCTCTTCCACTACAGTAGCAACTATTTGGTTATCAGGATTTTGAAATACCATTCCAGCTGTTTGTCTTATATCAAATGTATTTTCTAATACTAAGGTATCTAATCCATCTACATATACTTTCCCAGAGGTAGGAAGCAGTATAGCATTTAAGTGTTTTGCAAGCGTAGATTTTCCAGAGCCATTATGACCTATCACAACTAGAAATTCTCCTTCGTGTACGTCTAATGTCACTTCATCTATTGCTTTTACTACTCTTTCTCCATCTGTATATTCATAGGTGAGATTATCAATTTTTATAATTGGCTTCATTATTTTCTCCCTTTTAATTACTTTTCTTGATTACGCCTAACCTTAATATTAACATATTTTTACTCTCTTTTAAATATTTCATTAACTCTTCTATAACATAATTACTATAAAATTTTATTTTTAGTTATAACTTCTTTTTAATCAACTGTAACTTAGGAGAAATATCAATATACCTATATATTGTGTTATAATATATAGGTATAACTTTCTTATTTATATATTTATTATATAAAAAGTAATTTATCTTAATTAAGATAGCCTTTATTAACAGCAAGGCAAATTAAAAAGGAGGTGTTTATATGGCTAACAACTTATCTACTGACTCCGAAATAAAGATTGATGATTTATTTAAAAAAATTGAAGATTTAATTATAAATCGAGATTTCTCTGGAGCTTTCAATTTAATTGAAAATAATAGAAGCTACATAACTAAGTATGCCAATGTAAAACAACAGCTTTTACTAAATAAATTTTACACTAAAATATTATATGAACTAGCTCTTTCAACTTATGAAATAGAAAAAAATCATGATAATTTTTTGGATATTTTTGAGAAGAATAGAGATTTTTTTGAAGTTCATTTAGAAAAACCTAAATATAATAGACTTTTAAGATATAGGGCAAATATAAAAAAACTTCGTAGAAAGAAGAAACTTAATATCATCCTCCCAGTAACAATATTATCTTGTTTACTCTTAATATATGGGGTTTCTACTATAGATATTTTTAACAAAATATCTATTAAAAATATTTATTCATCAATAAGCGATAAATTTAATGCAAACGACGATACTACTACTATTGAAAATGAAGTAGACAACAAAGAAAAAGAAAACGAAGAAACAAACTCTAATTCGAATATAACTAGTAATATTGAAGAAGAAATTCCTACTAATGAGGACTTGCCTTCTTTTGCAGATGAAGATTTTTTACTTCCTAGTAGCAGCAAGGAACTTTCAACCCATGATATCACTGGGATGGATGCAAAAGATTTACGGCTAGCTATAAACGAAATGTATGCAAGACACGGATATTATTTTGGTCCAGGAGCAAATCAACGTTATTTTGATGAAAAAACCTGGTATAAACCAGATATGAGTATAAAAAGCCCTAATGATATAGTTGTAAATTTTACCGAAATAGAAAATAAAAATCTATCCTTTCTAGCTACTCAAGAAAGACAATTAAAAAACAACTAGGAGGTAAGAATATGAAAATATTGTATAAAAGCTTATTTATTATATCCTTTATTTTATTACTAGTTAGTATGGGACTTCTTATTGCAAAGCTTTTTTTTATGAAATAAAATTTTTATTTATTTGCTCATTTTACTTTACTAATTAATCTCTAAATTTATAATTATTTGATATTAAAAATACCCTTATCGAAAGCAAAACTTTCGATAAGGGTATTTTTGTTTAATTAAACCAATTCAACGATAGCCATTGGTGCGCCATCTCCACGTCTTGGTCCAAGTTTCATTATTCTAGTGTATCCACCTTTTCTTTCGCTATACTTAGGTGCGATTTCATCAAATAAAGTTTTTACAACAGTCTCATCCATCATATAAGCCATAACTTGTCTTCTGGCATGAAGATCTCCTCTTTTACCAAGAGTAATCATCTTTTCTACCATTCTTCTAGCTTCTTTAGCTCTAGTTTCAGTAGTTGTAATTCTTCCGTGCTTTAATATATCTGTAGCTAGGTTTCTAAGTA
>CAZFTH010000227.1:0-2556 GCA_964521745.1 uncultured Peptostreptococcaceae bacterium | reverse complement strand
ATTTAACTTTTGCAAAATATTTACCTCCCTTGATTTTTATTTTTTAGAAGTGGGTGCCAAGTAAACACTTCTTTTTTAATATATTGCAAAGCTAGGATATTGTATCACACCTTAAGATATTTTGCTATATCACATATGAAAAATTCTACGATTATATATATCCTCATATATTATTTGTAAGCTTTACATAACCTTTTTAAAATTTTAATTAGAACTAGAAAACTATTTTTATTCTCCAATCTATAGCTATCACTTAGAAATTCTTGGATTTTTTCCTTCTTTTACAGTTATTTCATAAAGGTCAGTCCTTCGGTTGTTAAACTGCATCACACTTCCCGTGCTTCTGCTTCTTCTTAGAATCTCCAAATCCAAATCTCCAACTATAACCATCTCGATATTTGGAGTACATTCAGCCACTATTCCATCTCTAGGGAATCCAAAATCAGAAGGCGTAAATATAGCAGACTGAGCATACTGAATATCCATATTTTCTGCTTCAGTTAGGTTTCCAACTGTGCCTGCAATAACTGTATATACTTGATTTTCAACAGCTCTTGCTTGTGCGCAGTATCTCACTCTTAGATAACCTTGTCTATCATCAGTACAAAATGGAGAAAATATTATATTTGCTCCTTTTTCAGCAACTATTCTTGATAGCTCAGGAAACTCCATATCATAGCAGATGAGTATAGATATTTTGCCACAGTCAGTATCGAAAATCTTAATTTCGTGACCAGGCTGAATCCCCCACCAGCGTTCTTCATTTGGTGTAATATGGAGCTTGTACTGCTTATCTATAGTTCCATCACGTCTGAATAGATATGCAATGTTGTAGATATCCCCATCTTCTTCTACAAAGTGAGACCCCCCTATGATATTTACATTATACTTGACAGCTAGCTCTGTAAACAGCTTTATATAATCCTCTGTATATCTAGTAAGCCTTCTAATTGCAAGGCTCGGAGTTTTTTCTTCGATGAACGAAAGTAGCTGAGTAGTAAATATCTCAGGAAATACTATAAAGTCGGATTTATAATCAGAGCTTATATCCACATAATATTCACACTGATGAGCAAAATCATGAAAGGAATTTATCTGCTTCATCATATACTGCACTACAAATACCCTAACTGGATACGAAGTCTTATTTGTTCTTTTTGTCATAGGCATATAATCTATTTTTGACCACTCCATAAGAGTCGCATACTTCTTGGTATTAAAGTCATCCTTGAGATAGTTGTTATTTATACGCTTTAGTATAAATCCATTCATAAGCTGAAAGGTAAGCACTGGGTCGTAGATATTCTGAGCCCTTACTTCTTCCACATATTCCCTAGGTGTCATATCATCTGAATACTTATGATAGTTTGGAATTCTGCCACCTATTACTATACTCTTGAGATTCAGCCTCACAGCCAAATCCTTTCTAGCATCGTAAAGACGCCTTCCTATTTTCATTCTTCTGTATTCTGGATGGACCATAACTTCTATTCCGTATAGATTGTATCCCTTTGGATCGTGATTTCTGATATAGCCCTTGTCAGTGATTTCATCCCAGGTATGCTGGACATCGTACTCGTCAAAATTCACGATAAGACTAGAGCATGAGCCTATGATTTTATCTTCATACTCTATACAAAACTGTCCCTCTGGAAAATATCTAAGATGACTTCTTAACTGTTCTTTAGTCCAAGGCTTCATATCTGGAAAGCAAATTAAAGAAAGCTCTATTATTTCATCTATATCCTTCTCTTCTATATTTCTAAGTACTATCTTTTTCTCAAATTTAGATAAATCCATATCTGCCATACATATTTCCTCCTCGAATCACTTCATGTCTATTTTATCTAATATACCCCAAACTCAGGAATTGAAAAAGATAAAATGCAAAAAAGATGCCGTAGGTCTAGTTAAAGACTTACAGCATCTTCTTAGTTAAAATGAGAATAATTTATGTTTTAGGATAGGGGAATTATCCTAGGAAAACCTTCATATCGTCTTCTACAGTTCCGATTCCAGCGATACCAAAGTTATTTACTAATACATTAGCAACATTTGGTGATAAGAAAGCAGGAAGTGTAGGTCCAAGATGGATGTTCTTAACTCCAAGATATAATAAAGCAAGTAGAACGATAACAGCTTTTTGCTCATACCAAGCTATATTGTAAGCTATAGGAAGCTCGTTGATATCTTCAAGTCCAAATACTTCTTTAAGTTTTAGAGCAATAACTGCTAGTGAGTAAGAGTCATTACACTGTCCAGCATCAAGCACTCTAGGGATTCCACCGATATCGCCAAGGTTAAGCTTGTTGTAACGATATTTTGCGCATCCAGCAGTAAGGATAACTGTATCCTGTGGAAGTGCCTCAGCAAAATCAGTATAGTAGCTTCTTTCTTTAAATCTTCCGTCGCATCCAGCCATAACAAAGAATTTTTTGATAGCTCCAGTTTTAACTGCATCTACAACCTTGTCAGCAAGAGCGATAACTTGATTATGTGCAAATCCTCCAACGATTTGTCCTTCTTCGATTTGAACTGGAGGAGCACATTTTTTAG
>CAZFTH010000226.1:0-2563 GCA_964521745.1 uncultured Peptostreptococcaceae bacterium | reverse complement strand
TAAGCTTTAATGCATCCTTAGAAAAATCATGAACTATACCTTGATTTTTTTCACATACCATGTCTAGATGGCCTTGTAAAATTACAGTCTTTGAATTTTCATAGCCTTTAGTAGCATTTTTTTTAATTATTACGTTACCAGTAGTTTCTTCAATAAATGCTTCTAAATTGTTATCTTTGGCAAACTTTATAAGGAATTCAGATATTCCCGCTTCTTCTCCTGAACATCTAGGAATTTTAGTTATTTCTCTAAACCAATCCATTACAATCTGTCCATTTTTTGATAATTGCATAACAAAACCTCCATCATAAAATTTCTTTTATATATATAGAATATCATACATATTTTCTTAATAAAAGTTATATTAATTTAAAATAAGTCAATTGCTGAGTAGTTATCATTTAAAACACCATATAAATAGCTTAAATTTATGATTTTATTAGCCCAAATTATGTTTTGAATTTCTTTTGAGTTATTGTTATTCTCATTTGATTTTAAAATATCAACTGCATCTTCATAACTTTTTTTGTTGATTGTGTATAAAGCGTTTACAATTGATATTTGATTTGGATACATTACTGCTTTTCCGACACAACCGTTTAGCCTATCAAGTAAAATTTCTCTTACAAAACCGTCTATTGAGGGTTCATGAGTGAAAGCTTTATTATGAATTATTTTGTTTTGATCAAAAATTATATTGTTTTTAGAAATATTTTTAAATGATGGAATTTTTTTATTCCAAAAAGATGAATATATGGCGATATCGTTGTAACTTAGATTTATGAAAGTATTAATAACATCGTAAACTATACTTGAACTAATTCCAATATCATATATAGATATAGATTCGTCTAAATTTAACCCTAATGTTGAGCTTATATAAGAACCGCCAATTCTGATTCCCAAAATCATGTCTCTGAATTCATAAATAATTTTCTCTAATTCAATTAGCTCTGAAATCCTTGACGAAGGAAGTAATATATTTTTATTTTCTATTATTGGAAGAGCATAAATATATTTTGAAATACTTCTGATTTTATTCATTATGTTTAGATATGCTTTAGAGTTAAAAGAGCTAAACTTAGGTAAAAAAAATCCAGAAATATAAGAAATAATGTCTTTTTCTTTAACCAAAAGTTCATATAATTTTTCGAATTGATTAGCATCTTTAACATGTATAAAAAACAAGGGAAGTTCATCTTTATTTATACGATTTTCATTTTCAGCCATTTTTAATGTTCTTAATGTATTTAAAAGAGTTTTCTCAGCTATATTAATATTTTTTTCTTCAATTAGATTTTCAAAGCACATTACAAATGAAGTAAGATGAGAAAATCTTTTTTCCAGTAGATAGGGAGCGATATATTTAGTGGCTGGTAAATATAATGTTGCACCTAAAGCATATCGTAGTTGGCTTTTTTTAGTTTTATTATCAAATGTTTCTGGTTTTATATAAAATAATTTATTTAGTTCAGAATCGGATAAATGCATATAATGTCTCATAGTAATTCCCCCTTCAAAATGTATGTATTTAAGTTTTAACCTTTAGGGAAAAACCATTATTAGATTTATACTCACAAATTAATACTCGAAAACATTATTTTTATATTACACATAAATTGATACTTAAAAATAATCTATTAACAAAAATCAAGTTTTAATATAGATCTTGTTTTTTTATATTCATATAATTTTAATGATTTAATTATTTTAATAAAAAGGTTATAATTGTTTGTATTAAGACATTAAATTTAGGGGTTGAAGGTGATATGATGAAAGAAAATATTTTGTATTTTGATTGGTATGTTGATGATAGAATATATTCTTTACAATATGCAGGAATAGAAGATGATTTAGCTGTTTTAGAAACCGAAAATTATATTATTTATTTGACTATAATAGGAGATACATTGATAAAAAAAGGTAGTTTTAAATATAAGAGTCATGATGATTTCCCATCAGAATTGAAAGAATTAATTTCTAAAAATGGAATCAAAGAAGAATATGGTTCATATAAAGTTTTGGAAAAATGTTATTTTAACTACTGTATAAGCAAAAAAATAGGAGATGAAGAAGAGTTTTTATGTTGTTTTAATACTTTTAATCAAATAGGAACTGAAAAAGAAGAAAAAACTAAAATGAGTCAATTAATAAATGATTTCATTAATATAAAAAAGTAAATTTAAGATTTTTTTATTTTTATTGGAGGATGGTATGGAGTTTAAACGTGCTTGTACTTTAGATTGTTTTGATTTATGTACATATGTAGCTAAAGTAGACGAAAATAAAGTAGTCTCAATAAAACCAGATAAAAATCATCCTTACACTAAAGGCTTTATGTGTTCGAAAGGGATGAAGCACTTAGATAGACTTTATGATAAGAATAGATTAAAAACGCCTTTATTAAAGGTAGATGGGAAATTTGAAGAAATCTCATTTGAAGAAGCTGTTAATATTTTTGCTGATAAAATAACAAAATATACATCGCAGTATGGCTCCACATCGATTTTAAGATATAGCGAATCAGGAGATTCGTCAGTTATGAAAAGCATAGCTTGGGAGC
>CAZFTH010000225.1:0-2619 GCA_964521745.1 uncultured Peptostreptococcaceae bacterium | reverse complement strand
GCTAAAGGTGACAATATTAGCTACGAAGCAAATATCGAGTACAACAAAGGGAAGTTAAATGGAAATGATTTGACTGAGCAAGAGGACATGAAATTATCTGCTATGTCTGTCTTAGAAATCAAATCACCAGGCTATCTAATTAAATCAGACGGTAAGGTACTTATGGCAGTAAAAGATGAAAAAACTGCTCAGAATGTATTAGATGCCATTAAAGCTCCATTTGTAGCTTCAAAAGAAAATGCAAAAGCAGAATTTGTCCAAGAAGTAAATCTAGTAAAAGCTGAAAAAATCAACATAGAAAAAATCTTAAATAGCTATCAGGCTCTAGCAATTGTTAAGTCACCAATGAGCGCAACTGCTGTATCTCGTTCTAGTATAGATAGAGAATTGCCAGAAACAGGCGCCGCTGAAGAAGGTAAGCCTCTGATAGATGTTAAGGTTACTTATCAAGATAATGTAAATCTACCAATATATAAAGCAGAGCAAAGAGTGCCCGACTCTAGCATGACAGAAGGAACTACTAAAGTTAAATCTGAAGGCACAAACGGTATAAAAGAAGTAGTAAGAGAAGTAGTAGAAATAAATGGCGAAACAATCGATAAAACTATTCTAAGTGAAAAAGTAATCGAGCCTTCATCACCTAAAATCGTAGCCTATGGTACAAAACCAAAGGTTTCAGGAGTAATAGCAATAGCAAAAAATTACATAGGAGTACCATATAAATGGGGTGGAACAACTCCAAAAGGTTTTGACTGTTCAGGCTTTACTCAATATGTATTCAGAAAAGCTGGAGTTAGCCTTCCAAGAACATCATCAGCTCAAGGCAAGGTAGGAACTAAAGTATCTAGGAGCGAGCTTCGTGCTGGAGATTTAGTAATGTTCCCAGGCCATGTAGGTATCTACATCGGAAGTGGAAAATTCATTCACTCTCCTAGCCCTGGAAAAAGCGTTCGTATAGACGATTTAAGTACAAGAAAAAACTTCCTTTATGGAAGAAGAGTAAATTAAGCAGATAACATTAAAGCCTCTTCATTATGAAGAGGCTTTTTTAAATGTCCAAAGCTTTTGAAGTACATAGTTATAAAATAGAACTAAACAGGTTACACCGATTTGTCCAAGCACTGGATTAAATCCAATTAGGTTTACAAGAACATATAACAGCCCTGTATTTATAACAAGTGCTGTAAGATATACACTTACAAACTTAGAAAGATTTCCTATTGTTTTTTCTTCCTTAAAAACAAACTTAGTATTTAGTAGATAGCTTACAGCTATACCTGCTATATACGCAAGTACACTGGCTAAAATATAGTATAAATCCAATTTTAAAAGCAAAATATAAATTATAAAGGAAAAACCTGTGTTAATTGCTCCCACAAGCGCAAAGCCAAAAAAACTGCTGTCTTTAATCTTATTAATCAAGTTTGCCATCATTCACTTCCCTGACAAATTCATCATAGTCTCTTATATATTCAGAAGCATCATAAGGCATGCTTGATAATACCAGTAAAATAGAGTCGCTAGAGAATTCACACATATCCTTCCACACCATTTTATCGAGATAAACTCCCTGATGTGCTTTATTTAGAATTACGGTATCCTTTTGCCTTCCATCATCTATCACTATCTTGACACTTCCTTGAAGATTTATAAGCATGAACTCAGACTCTCTATTAGCATGCTGTCCTCTTACTACACCTTCCTTTGTTCCGTAGATATAAAAAATACGCTGAATTAAAAACGGAACCTCCTTATTGCTTTCTGCGACAACTAAATGACCTCTAGGGTCTCCAAGCTCCTGAAAATCTATAACTTTAAACTTTTTATCCATATGTTTCTCCATTTCCTAAAAAACCAAATTCTCATTAATACTTATTTAAGCATTTTATCGTATAGTCTACTTCTTCTTTAGTCATACCGTTGTAAATAGGCAAACTCACTACCTCGTTTGCATAGCTTTCTGTTATAGGATAATCCCCTTCTTTATATCCCAAATACTCGTAAGCCTGACTAAGATGAGGAGGTATGGGATAATGTATAACACTTCCTATATTATATTCATTCAAATAACTGATAAATCCTGCTCTATCTTTTACCCTTACTACAAATAAATGCCATATAGGCACAGCCTTGTCCAAAATTTTTGGCAAAATAATCTTAGGGTTATCAACTTCACTTAGATACCTTTTAGCTATATCTATACGCTCCTTATTTAGTTCATCTAGATATTTGAGCTTCACTCTTAGAAGCCCTGCCTGAAGCTCATCTAGTCTAGAGTTATATCCTACAACCTCATTGTAGTATCTTTTCTCACTACCATAATTTCTAAGTACTCTAATTCTATCAGCAAGCTCGCTGTTATCAGTCACTATAGCTCCTGCATCTCCAAAAGCTCCTAAATTCTTACTCGGATAGAAACTAAAACAACCTATATCTGAAAACCTTCCTGTCATGATGCCATCATAGGTTGAACCATGAGACTGAGCGCAGTCCTCAACCAAGTATAGCTTATGCTTATCACATATTTGCTTTATACTTTTCATATCACAAGGCTGTCCATATAAGTGAACTGCCAAAATTGCTTTCGTTTTTGAGGTGATAAGGCTTTCTAGCTTTGAT
>CAZFTH010000224.1:0-2626 GCA_964521745.1 uncultured Peptostreptococcaceae bacterium | reverse complement strand
TAATGATTAAAATTGCTTGATTGTAAAATCAAATTGAAACAATAAAAAATTCCATAGCTTTCCAACCTGTAATATAATTAAAATCACCACAAAATAACCAACTACAGGAAGGTGCGAGTTTGGACACTGGGAGGTTAATACTGTCATAGGTAGTAAGAACAAGGAAGATAATGTACTTCTTGCCCCAGATTAAGCATTTAAAAATCAAATTATAGAATTATTATATCAATAGTTATTACAGGTATGGAGAACTAGTTCAACTTATTATTGCAATTTACGATTAGAAAATTTAGATGAAATTAAAAATATTAAACATCAATTTTCAGATTAATTTTTTCACGTGTTTAAATTTAGTTTTTATTATGCTAAAATCATTATTAATAACTATGATTGAGAAATGAAATATCAAAAGTATTTTTACAGAGAGTCAGATTTGCTGAGAACTGACAAAATACCGATATGGATAAAGACTCATAAGTTGCTTTAACTAGCCGTTTGACGACCGTTATCTCGTTTAAAAGTTATAAATTAGGATGGTACCGCGTATTTACGCTCCTTACGTTTAAGTAAGGAGCTTTTTTAATATAATTAAATAAGGAGCGATAAAAAATGAACCAAAATGAAAATGAACTACAAGAATCAAGAAAAATTACTGAACAAGAACAAATTAGATTAAACAAAGTTGAAGAATTAAAAAAACTAGGTATAGATCCATTTGGAGGAAAATTCAATATAACCCATTATTCAAGAGAGATAAAAGAAGATTATGAAATGGTATCTAAAGAAGAATTAGAAGAAAAAAACATTGAAGTTGCTATAGCAGGAAGAATAATGACAAAAAGGGGTAAAGGTAAAGCTGGCTTTATGCATATTCAAGATAATGATGGCCAAATTCAAGTATATTTAAAACAAGATATTATGACAGACCTAGACTACAATCTTTATGATATATGTGATATAGGAGATATTGTAGGTATTAATGGCACTATTTTCAAAACTAATACAGGAGAAATAAGTGTAAGAGCAAAATCTTATACTCATTTAACTAAAGCATTAAAGCCTCTTCCTGAAAAATTTCATGGTATTTCTGATGAAGATACGAAATTAAGGAAAAGATACTTAGACATTATAACAAACCGAGAAGTAAAAGAACTATTTTATAAAAAACAATTATTCTGGAGTACTATTCGTTACTACTTAATTGAAAATGGTTTCTTAGAAGTTGAAACTCCTATCCTAGAATCATCTTCAGGGGGTGCCGCAGCTACTCCATTTGCTACTCACCATAATGCTCTTGATATAGATGTGTTCTTAAGAATTTCAATGGGCGAACTATGGCAAAAGAAACTTTTAGTAGCTGGTTACGATAGAACTTTTGAAATAGGTAGGCAATTTAGAAATGAAGGTATGAGTAATGAACATTTACAAGACTATACTCAAATGGAATTTTATTGGGCCTATGCTGATTTTAAAATGGGTATGGATTTCTGTAAAGAAATGTATAGAAAAGTTACAAAAGCAGTTATGGGAAGTTCAAAATTCACTAGCCGTGGATTTGAAATTGATATGGATTCAGAATGGAAAATATATGATTTTGAAACAATAATCGAAGAAAAAATGGGAATTAATATCTTTAAAGCAACTGAAAAAGATATCATATATAAGCTTAAAGAAATTGGAATTGAATTTGATGAAAATATAGGATATTGGAGATTAGTTGACGTACTGTGGAAGGCTGTAAGAAAAGATTTAGCAGGTCCTGGATTTTTGGTAGGACAACCAGTTCAATTAAATCCACTTCCTAAACGTCTAGATGATGATCCAAGAAAAGTTGCTCAAATGCAAATAATTTTGGCTGGTTCAGAAATGGGAAATGGTTATACAGAACTTAATAATCCTTTAGACTTGGAAGAAAGATTTAAAGAACAACGCGAAATGAGTGAAGCTGGTGATACGGAAGCTCATGAGCATGATGAAACATTTATAGAAGCACTAAGATACGGTATGCCACCTGCTTTTGGATTTGGAGTTTCTGAAAGATTGTTTTCTGTAATGATGGATAGACCAATTAGAGAATGTGTATTTTTCCCTCTAATGAAACCAAGAAGTTAAGATTATAGTTTTTCTCATTAAATAGAGAAAATAAAAATTTTATATTTCTAAATAAAAATGCTACTCTCTTAGTTTTTCTAGAAAGTAGCATTTCATTGTTTATTTCATTTCAATTATAATTCTTTTAATAGTATTTTTTCTATCTCAGCTATATATAAAGTATGATAATCTTCTTCAGGATAGTGTTTTTTTCTCATATCTACATCTATAAAGCTTTCACGCGTCATGACCTATAAGGCGAAACGTGCTCTCATTTAAATCTATGGGTTTAATCTCTTTATAGTTCATCATGTCATCAGCTCCTGCTTTAAAATAAGACTAGTTAATTTTATAGTTTACTATTTTTAAAGTTACTCTAGACCAGCCTGATATTTAAACCGATTTTATCACATCTACCTTGACCTTGTTGTATCGTAACAGCTTCATCAAGTTTTTATAATGTTTCATGTCATAGCTATGAGAAGCTATTCTTCTGCCAAAAGTATTAAAAAAATCTATATTTATTTTATCGCTA
>CAZFTH010000223.1:0-2636 GCA_964521745.1 uncultured Peptostreptococcaceae bacterium | reverse complement strand
TGAACTTGCTAAAGAGAATCCAGATGCCTTAGGTGTCTGTACTTACACTATTGAAAATTCTACTTTATGTGCTGGAGATTCACAAATTAAATTCACCATTCAAAGTGTCTCAAAAGTAATAACTTTAATTTGCGCTCTTATAGATAAAGGAAAAGAAACTGTATTTTCAAGTGTCGGAATGGAGCCTTCAGCAGATCCTTTTAATTCTATGCTTAAATTAGAAACTAGAGAATCTCATAAGCCACTTAATCCTTTTATAAATGCTGGTGCAATAGTTTGCACATCTATGGTAAATGGAGATAATGGAATAGAAAAATTTAACAGAATACATAATATGATAAAAATAATGTCTGACAATCAAAATTTGGACATAAATCAATCCGTTTATAGATCAGAAAAACTAACTGGAAATACAAATCGAGCTATAGCCTATTACTTAAAGGGAGCTGGCCTAATAGAAAAAGATGTTGAAGACATTTTAGATACATATTTTAAGCTTTGCTCTATAGAAGTAACTGCTCTAGATGTTGCCAAAATGGCCAGTGTAATAGCAAATAACGGATTAACTCCATGGTCAAATGAAAGAATTATAAGTAAAGAAATATGTCAAATTGTAAAAGCTATAATGACTACTTGTGGTCTTTATGATTCATCTGGACAATTTTCAGTCGATGTAGGTCTACCATCAAAAAGCGGTGTAGGAGGCTGTATAATGGCTGTATCTCCTCAAAAAATGGGTATTGCAGTTATCGGCCCAGCACTTGATTCACATGGAAATAGTATGGCTGGAAAAAAAGTTTTAGAATATATTTCAAATAAATTAAATTTAAGTATTTTTTAAAAAAACAGATGTATATCTCCATAATTATTCAGCTGGAGCTATACATCTATTTTTGCCTTCAAAGAGGATACTTCATTTGGGTTTAATAACCTCCATTTACCATAAGATAAGCCATCAAGAGTAACATTTAGGACTCTTACACGTTTTAATTTCCTAACCTTATATCCAAAATACTGACACATTCTTCTTATTTGTCTATTTAATCCTTGAGATAATATTATTTTAAAAGTCTTTTCACTTATTTTATCAATCTGGCAAGGCTTTGTAATCGTATAAGTATTTTTTACTGGGTTATATATTCTTACCCCCTGGCTCATTTGTTTAAGAATCTTGCTGTCTAAAGATTTATCAACTGTTACAATATATTCTTTTTCATGATAGTTTTCTTCTCTTAAAATACGATTAACAATATCTCCGTCATTAGTTAGAAGTATAAGTCCTTCTGAATCTTTGTCTAGTCTTCCAATAGGAAAAATTCGTTCTTTATAATTAACATAATCCACTATGTTGCCTTCAATATGTCTCTCAGTAGTACAAATGATACCTACTGGTTTATATAGGGCTATATAAACCTTATCTTCCTTTGGCTTAATTGTTTTTCCATCAACTTCTACTATATCTCCTTCTATCACTCGATATCCCAAATCAGCTATCTTATAATTTACTTTTACCTTATTATTTTTAATCAGTTCATCTGCCTTTCGTCTCGAACACAGACCAGAAGAACTTATATAATTATTTAATCTCATACGCTTCCTTTCCTAACTTCCTGTTTTTTGAAGCTGATTAAATACAGGTATAATATATGGCTTCCCTGTGCTCGGGTGAACCACCATATCTACTTCTATATTATACACCTCATCTATTATTTCCTTTGTCAAAACACTTTGTGGATTACCATGAGTTACCAGCTTTCCATCCGACAAAAGGAAAATTTCATCACTATACTGCACAGCAAGGTTTAAATCATGAAGTATAGTAATTATTGTCGTATTTTTTTCTTTATTCAATTTTTTCAAAACTTCAAGAAGCTGAATTTGGTGATGAATATCTATATTTGAAATAGGTTCATCGAGGATTAAAACTTCAGTATCTTGAGTAATTGCCCTTGCAATAATAACCCTTTGTCTTTCTCCACCACTTATCTGATCTATTTTTTTATCTTTTAAGTGCCATGTATTTGTCTTTAGCATTGCATCCTTAGCTAGTTCAAAATCTATGCTCGATTCAGACTGAAATCTCCTAAGATAAGGTGCTCTTCCCATAAGCACAATATCCATAACAGAAAAATCAAAATCTATAATTGTATTTTGAGGTACAGTTGCAATTTTACGAGCAGTTTGCTTATTTGTCAATTTTGTAATGTCTTCACTTAATAAAAAAACCTTATTTTTTGGAGTATCCATAGTTTTAGTTATTATTTTTGCTAAGGTTGTCTTTCCTGAGCCATTAGGCCCTAATATAGTATAAAACTTCCCTTTTTCAATATTAACACTTACATCAGTTAGAACTACTTGAGCTCCGTAGCTCCAATCTAAATTTTTTACCTTTATATGATTTTCAAATCTCATAGACATAAATCATGCCACCTTCTTTTTTGTTTTAACAAGTAAATAAATAAAATACGGTGCTCCGAACAATGAAGTAATTGACCCTACAGGAAGCTCAGTAGGTGGTATTGCAACTCTAGCCATTGTATCTGCTAATATCATAAAAATCGCTCCTCCAATAGCAGAAAATGGTATGAGTACTCTATTATCTGGGCCTATAAGCAATCTTATAGTGTGAGGAACAA
>CAZFTH010000222.1:0-2638 GCA_964521745.1 uncultured Peptostreptococcaceae bacterium | reverse complement strand
TCGCCGATGGTACTCGGACCGCAGGGTCCCGGGAGAGTAGGACGTAGCCAATTGAAAGACCACAGAAAATATTCTGTGGTCTTTTTAATGTTAAAATAGTATAATCAAATTAAGAAAAGAGGTAGCTATGAGATACGTAAGATATCCAGGAACAGATAAGATGGTTTCTTCTGTAGGATTTGGCGGACTTAGATTTGATAAATCAAAATCCAATGAAGAAAATGCTAAGCTAGTTATATATGCTTATGAAAAAGGCATAAATTATTTTGATACGGCTCCAGGTTATGTAGATGATCGCTCAGAAGACATAATGGGCATAGCAATAAGAGAGCTACATGCAAGAGGTAAAAATGATTTTTATATATCTACCAAAGGCAAACCCATGGTATATGATACCAAGCAAAAAGCAATTCAAGCAGTTAAACGCTCTATAGAAAGACTAGGAGTTAATAAAATAGATTTTTATAATGTCTGGGGACTCAAAAATTTAGCTCAGTATAATGCATGTATGAGTGAAGGCGGTCAGTATGAAGGACTTTTAGAATGCCAAGAGCTTGGGCTTATAGACCATATAGTATTCTCATCTCATCAGCCAGGGGACGAAGTACTTAGAGTGCTTGATGAAGGTAAATTTCAAGGAGTTACTATGGGAATTAATATTTTAAACTATCATTATAGATGGGATGGCATTCAGTATGCCTATGATAAAGGTTATGGAGTAGTGGCGATGAATCCACTTAGCGGAGGGACGATTCCTTCGCATGAAAAGGAGCTTTCTTTTCTTGCAAAAGACAAAGAAACACCTACCCAGGCTGCGCTTAGATTCAATATTAATTCCAAGGAGATAACAGTTTCTCTAATTGGATTTAATAATATAGAAGAAATTGATATGGCATGCAAAATAGCAGAAGAAAACAAGGTTTTTACCAAAGAGGATAGAGATGAATTATTAGAGCATTTTTCATGCGTTACAAATGAGATGTGCACAGGATGCTCTTACTGCAAGGTTTGCCCTAAGGATATAAATGTACCTGCGTATATGCTGATGTATAATGAAAAACAGATGTTTGGAAAGTCTGATGAGCAAATGCAAGATATAGTATATGGTCTTGAGTATTGGAATTATACCGCAAATACAGTAGGGCGCGCTAAAGACTGCATAGAGTGTAAGGCGTGTGAGATTCAATGTACACAATCGCTTCCAATTATATCTAGGCTTAAAGAAATTGCGAAGTGGGAAGCTCAAAAGGAAGATGTTTATCAAAAACTATAATTATTAATCTAGTCTAAAATAAAACTTTTATATAATCAACGTGAGTAATTTAGGTTTAATATAAGAATCTAAATTACTCACGTTATTTTTATTTTTTGATAAAAATATAGTTATCCACATATTTAAACTAAAGCATAGACAATACTATATATTGTGGTAATATTAATATTATATCAAAGCAATAACTATATATTGTATTATAGTTGAACGTAATTTATGGCAGAATTACAATGTAATTATAGGAGGCGATACTTTGAAAGTAGAAAAAAGAGATGGAAGAATTGTAGAATTTGATTTATTTAAGATAAAAAACGCTATCGAAAAGGCAATGAGCGAAACGATAGAAGGCATAGACGAAGATTTAAGCTTTAAGATAGCAAGTGATTTAGAAGTAGAATTTGAACAAATTAGAGTTCCGATCAAGGTTGATGGTATTCAAGATATGGTAGAGATAATGCTGATGACAAGTCCTAGAAAAGACGTTGCTAAAAGCTACATTATATATAGAAGCGAACAGGACAAAACTAGACCTAAAAAACAAAAGGTAGAGCATCCACTTATTACTGATGAATTTATAAGTGAGTATAAACATAAGCCTTCTCCTATGGGAGAACTTGGAAACTTTGTATTTTATAGAACCTATTCTAGATATTTAAAAGATATAAGTAGAAGAGAATACTGGTGGGAGACTGTAAGAAGAGCTGTTGAATATAACACAGGGATTGTTAAGACTTCAGCTGAAGAGGCTCAAAAGCTCTTTGATAATATTTTTAATCTTAGACAATTTTTATCAGGACGTACATTTTGGATAGGAAATACTGAGGTTTCAAAATATTATCCTATGGCAAACTATAATTGTGCATTTGAAATTATAGATTCTCTAGAGTCTTTTAAGGATTTGTTCTATTTATTAATGATAGGAGCAGGAGTAGGGGTTAGAGTATTAAAGGATGATGTGAAAAGTATTCCAAAAATCAGAACTGATTATAAGCTGATTCACAAAGATTATACTCCTATTGAGCCAAATGACAGAATGGAAAATACGAGCCTTAAGTTCGTGTCTGAAGACGAAGTAGAAATAATAGTAGGTGACTCAAAAGAAGGCTGGGTACAATCATTAGAGTTTTTCTTTAATTTACTGAGCGGACACGATTACAGAAAAGTAAAAACTATAATTATGGATTACTCTAATGTAAGAAAAAAAGGCGAAATGCTAAGAACCTTTGGTGGAACAGCATCTGGGCATGACAGTTTGAAGCAGATGTTTATTAAGATTGATAAAGTAATTCATAAAAAAGCTATTTCTCTTAATCATAAAAGAGTTAATCTAGAGCCAATAGACTGCTTGGATATAGCCAATATTAT
>CAZFTH010000221.1:0-2643 GCA_964521745.1 uncultured Peptostreptococcaceae bacterium | reverse complement strand
CTTTCAAAAGATAAAAGATGGAGAATTGTGGAAGTAGTAGAAAGAGCTGCTGAATAATTCTAATTAGCAGAGAGGAGGTATTATAATGATACAACAAGAATCGAGACTTAAGGTCGCTGATAACTCTGGAGCTAAAGAAATTCTTTGCATTAGAGTACTTGGTGGATCTAAAAGAAAATCAGGTAATATTGGAGACGTTATCGTCGCTACAGTTAAAAGTGCAACACCAGGCGGAGTTGTTAAAAAAGGTAAAGTAGTAAAGGCGGTTATAGTACGCTCAAAGCAAGGTCTTAGAAGAAAAGATGGTAGCTATATTAAATTTGATGAAAATGCTGCTGTAATTATAAAAGATGATAAGACTCCAACGGGAACACGTATATTTGGACCTGTAGCAAGAGAGCTTAGAGATAAGCAGTTCATGAAGATCGTTTCCCTTGCACCGGAAGTTCTATAATCAAGGAGGTGTCATAAGAGTGCGTATTAAAAGTGGAGATACCGTAGTAGTAATAAGCGGAAAAGATAAAGGTAAAAAAGGTAAAGTACTAGAAGTTATCACTTCTAAAGATAAAGTTCTTGTAGAAGGCGTTAACGTGGCTACTAAACACCAAAAACCAAACCAAAAAAACCCTCAGGGTGGAATTGTACACATGGAGCAACCCATTCATGTATCTAACGTAATGCTGTTCGATGCAAAAGCTGGAAAAGGCGTTAGAGTTGGAATGAAGAAATTAGAAAACGGAACCAAAGTTCGTATATCTAAGAAATCGGGAGAGCAAATATAATATAGTTTGAAAGGAGGCAGAATCACGTGGCTTCAAGACTAAAAGTAAAATACGATCAAGAGATCATAAAAGCGCTTATGGAAAAATTCAATTACAGCAATGTAATGGAAGTTCCAAAGCTTGAAAAAGTAATAATCAACATGGGTATCGGTGAGGCGAAAGACAACGCTAAAATACTAGATGTTGCTGTAGCTGAACTTGAAAAGATAGCTGGACAAAAAGTTGTTACTACAAAGTCAAGAAAATCTGTTGCTAACTTCAAAATCAGAGAAGGAATGCCAATCGGAGCAAAAGTAACTCTTAGAGGAGATAAAATGTTTTACTTTGTAGATAAACTAGTAAACATTTCACTTCCAAGAGTACGTGACTTTAGAGGAGTAAGTAAAGATGCTTTCGACGGAAGAGGAAACTATGCGCTTGGAATTAAAGAGCAACTTATTTTCCCAGAAATCGAATATGATAAAGTAGATAAGGTTAGAGGTATGGATATCATATTTGTAACTACTGCAAAAACCGACGAAGAAGCAAGAGAGCTACTTAGACTAATCGGAATGCCTTTTGCAAAGTAAAAAGGAGGGAAAATCGTGGCAAAAAAAGCAATGATCCTTAAGCAACAAAAAAAGCAAAAGTACCAAACAAGAGAATACACAAGATGCAATCTTTGCGGTAGACCTCATTCGGTACTACAAAAATTCGGAATTTGCCGTATATGCTTTAGAGAATTAGCATACAAAGGCCAAATACCAGGAGTAAGAAAAGCTTCTTGGTAATACATGGAAGGAGGTAAAATATCATGACAATGACAGATCCAATTGCAGATATGCTAACACGTGTAAGAAACGCAAGCTCGGTACAACACGATACAGTTGACATACCTGCTTCAAATATAAAAAGAGAAATTGCTAGAATTCTTTTAGAAGAAGGATACATCAAGGGTTATGACGTAATCGAAGATGGAAAGCAAGGACTTATCAGAATGCAACTGAAATATGGAAAAAATGGAGAAAAAGTTATTACTGGAATCAAGAAGATTTCTAAACCAGGTATGAGAGTATATGCTGATAGAAATAATGTTCCTAAAGTACTAAATGGTATTGGTGTATCAGTAATTTCTACTTCAAAAGGAATTGTAACAGATAAGCAAGCTAGAGAGCTTGGCGTAGGTGGAGAAGTAATCTGCTACGTATGGTAAACTTATGCAAAGGAGGTGCCTAAATGTCAAGAATAGGACGTAAACCTATAACCGTTCCAAGCGGTGTAGAGGTTAAAATAGATGATAAAAACCTAGTTACAGTTAAAGGACCTAAAGGAACTTTATCTGAGCAAATTTCAAAAGATCTTAAGATAGAACTTAATGAAGGAGAGCTAGTTGTTACTAGACCTACTGACAATAAAAAACACAGATCATTACATGGTCTTTCTAGAACATTAATTGACAACATGATTAAAGGCGTAACTGAAGGATACTCTAAAAAACTTGAAATAGTTGGAGTTGGGTACAGAGCGGCTAAGCAAGGAAAGAAATTAGTACTTAGCTTAGGATTTTCTCACCCAGTAGAAATGGAAGATCCAGAGGGTATAGAAGTTGAGGTTCCATCTCAAACTGAGATTTTAATCAAAGGAATCAATAAGCAACAAGTAGGTAACTATGCTGCTAAAGTAAGAGCGTGGAGAGAGCCAGAGCCATATAAAGGTAAAGGAATTCGTTACTCTGGAGAATATGTAAGACGTAAAGAAGGTAAGACAGGTAAGAAATAAAGGAAAGGAGTGAAGAAAGTTGTTCAAGAAGGTAGATAAAAACGCAAACCGTATTGCTAGACACAAGAGAGTGCGTAAAACGGTAAAGGGAACTCCTGAAAGA
>CAZFTH010000220.1:0-2647 GCA_964521745.1 uncultured Peptostreptococcaceae bacterium | reverse complement strand
TGGAGAAGAAGAAGGTTACATATACACAAGATTAGGAAATCCAAGTAATACTCCTGTAGAAGAAAAGCTAGCACTTTTAGAAGGAGCAGAGGCATGTATGTCAATGGGCTCTGGAATGGGAGCAATCAGTTCAGCTCTTTGGACGGCTCTTAAGGCAGGAGATCACGTAGTTGCAGCAGATACACTTTATGGCTGTACTTTTGCTCTTCTTAGCCATGGTATGCCTAGATACGGAGTAGAGGTTACTTTCGTAGATACTAAGGATCCCCAAAATGTTAAGAATGCAATGAAACCAAATACAAAGGTGGTTTATTTAGAAACACCAGCAAACCCTACTCTAGATGTAGCTGACATACAAGCAATAAGCGATATAGCTCACGAGAATGAAGGGTGCTTAGTAATGGTTGACAATACATTCTGTACACCATATATTCAAAGACCAATAGAGCTAGGTGCAGATGTCGTGGTTCACTCAGCTACTAAATATCTTAATGGACATGGAGACGTAATAGCAGGGTTCGTAGTAGGAACCAAAGCTTTTATTGACCAAGTGAGATTCTTTGGAGTAAAAGATATGACAGGCGCAGTTCTTAGTCCTTTTGATGCTTTCCTTATAGCTAGAGGTATGAAAACTCTTCATATCCGTATGGAGAAGCACTGTGAAAACGCAGTGAAAGTTGCTGAGTTTTTACGTAATCATCCTGCAGTAGATAAAGTATACTTCCCAGGCTTTGAAGATTTCCCACAAGCTGAAATAGTTAAAAAACAAATGAGTCTTCCAGGAGCAATGATTGCTTTTGAAATAAAAGGAGATATCGAAAAGGGTAAAAAGGTTATGGACACTGTTCACCTTTGCGTACTTGCTGTAAGCTTAGGAGATGCAGAAACATTGATTCAGCATCCAGCATCTATGACTCACTCTCCATATACAGCAGAAGAAAGAGCAAAAGCGGGAATAAGCGATGGACTAATCAGACTTTCTGTAGGCTTAGAGAATCCTGAAGATATAATTGCAGATTTAAAGCAAGCTTTAGATGGTATTTTATAAATAGCAAATTAATTTAATATGTTTAATTAACAAAAGCCCATAGATTATTATGGGCTTTTTTGTAGGTATGAGAAGAATTTTGAGTATGCTAATGAGCATATATTTATTAAATAATTGATAAATTAATAAAGGTGTAACCTAAATGTATTTGATATAAGCTATAGATTTGATATAATAAAAAGATGTTATTAAAAACCAATATATTGGGTAAATTATATATATGATTAATTTATTTAAATTTATTGTTAATGCAATAAGGTGTAAAAGAACCATATAAATCTTTGATTCTATGGTTTGTATTTTCGAAAAAAGGAGTGTTATTATGAAGTATAAAGGTGTAGGAAGTTTTATTCTCGCCTTTGCAATTTTATTTTCTCCGATATCATCATATGCCGAAACACTTAATCCTCAAATACCAATAGAGAATCAACCAGTATCCACAACTACAGATTCAGCTATAAAGGTTACAATGCCGGAGGACTATATAGGAACTATTAGAATTGCAAATGGTTTAGGTCAGACTTATGATTTTGATGCTAAAAAGGTATTTACTTTTTTACCTAATCCTAGTGGAGGCTTAATGCTCCTTCAAATGGATGAAGTCATATTTTATAAAGAATTAGAAAATATGAAAAAAGCTCTTAATAAAAAAGCAGCAAATGCCAGTACTAGCATTAACACTATAGGAGAATTAGTAGCTATAAGTCCTGAGCAGCAAGCTATTGAAATGGATGTTGAGCAGGCCAAGCAAGATTTAATTATGAAAGTGAGACATCAGGATTTTACTCCTTATCAGCCGGTGTTTAATTATGGGAAAACTCCAAGTAGAACTGCTGAAGATATGAAAAAAATCAACTTTATATTAACGGAATTTTCCACTGCTTTTAACTCAAAAATTGCAGGAAGATCTGAAAATATATCTCTAGCTGCTAAATCGATTGATGGGACTATACTTATGCCAGGAGAAGAATTTTCCTTTAATAAGATAGTTGGACCAACTACTCTTGCTAGAGGATATAAAAATGCACCTGTAATTGTAGATGGAGAGTTTGTTGAGGGAGTAGGAGGAGGAGTTTGTCAGGTTTCAACTACCCTCTTTAACTCTGTATTAAGAACAGGTATGACAATAACTTCTAGAAGAAATTATTCACTTCCGGTTTCCTATGTTCCAAGAGGAACTGATGCAGCAGTAGCATCCACTTTGGATTTTAAATTTAAAAATACTTTAAGTAATCCAATTTATCTTCAAGCTTTTGTAGAAAATTCTAAAATTTATTTTAGAGTTTATGGAAGTCAAGCTGATTATAAGAAAGTAAATATTTCTGTAAAGAAATTAGCAGAGCGAAAGTATGAAATGACAAGAACTGTAAATGGAATCATCCAAGATAAATTCATTTCAAACTATAGAGAGCCTAAAAAAACCAATTAAATTATAATAAGCTTTTACTAATCAAAATAATAAATGCATAATATGGTAATACCTGAACGAAAATATTGATTTATCAAAAAAATCCTGTATTATATTAAAACAGGATTTTTTTATGAATTTAGATACTTTAGTTTTATGACATTAGTATAAAGTAAGTTCATATAATGGAG
>CAZFTH010000219.1:0-2664 GCA_964521745.1 uncultured Peptostreptococcaceae bacterium | reverse complement strand
GCTCTGATATTGGAGGACAAGTCTCTTACCATGAAACATTCATAGATATTGAAATGAAAAAATAGACCCTTTAAAGGGTCTATTTTTTTAGGGTTTTACTATGATTAGGTTTAGTCAGTTTGCTTAGTTAAATAAATGCTGCTTCTACATCTTGCTCATTATCTATTTCTTTGATGATTTTAGATATTTTACCATCTCTAGTAGCAACAAGAGCAGGGAAAGTAGTAACTCCAAGTCTGTTAGCAAGACCGGTTGATTTATATATATCTACTTTTGTCACTTTAACTTTGTCTTTATATTTTGCTTCAAAGTTGTCTATTATTGGAAGAAGCTCTCTGCATTTTTTATCAACAGCATTCCAAATATAAACTACGCCTGGAAGGTCTTTGCTCATGATTTGAGTGTGGAAGGTCTCGCTTTCTGCAAGATATTTTTCTGCTGCGTAACCAGCAATAGCGCCATCACCAACTGCTGTTGCAACCTGCTTAAGGAATTTATCTCGAACATCACCAGCAGCAAAAACGCCTTCGATATTAGTTTCCATTTTTTCATTTGTAAGCATATAACCATTCTTATTCATATCAAGAATACCTTTGAATATTTCTGTGTTAGGAGTATATCCAATGAATAAGAAACAAGAATCTACATCTATAGGAATAATTTCATTAGTTTTAACATTTCTTAAGTTTACTCTAGTTAGTCTTTCATCACCTTCAAAACTATCAACTACTGTATTCCATTTAAAATCCATTTTTGAGTTTTGAAGAGCTTCATTTTTTGCTATTTCGTTACAGTCCATCTTACCTGTATCATGCATTACAGAAACAATAACTTTTTTAGCGAACTTAGTTAAAAACATACCTTCTTCAATAGCAGCATCTCCACTACCAATTACTAATACTGTTTTATCTGTATTTGAAGCAGCGTCGCAAGTAGCACAAAATGAAATTCCTTTATCATATAGGAAAAGTTCCTCATTTTTAGCTCCGGTTAATCTAGGTTTTCCGCCTGAAGCAACTATAACGACCTTAGCTTCGAATATATTTCTAAATGTTTCTACTTTTTTTATTTCGCCTTCTAAATCAACAGATTTTACATCTGTAAGCTTGAACTTTACTCCAAATTTCTTTGCTTGTTTATGAAAATTATCCATTAAGCCTAGACCTGTTGTTCCTTCAGGAAAACCAGGATAGTTTTCAATTTCATTTGTATATGTAGCCAGTCCACCTACTAAAGATTTTTCTATTACTAGAGTATTTAATCTAGCTCTACCGCAATAAATTGCAGCTGTAAGTGCAGCAGCTCCTCCTCCGATTACTACAACGTCATAAGATTCTACTTTTTTATTCATATTAAATTTTCCTCCTACATGAAATATTTAACTAATAACTTGCTACCTAGAAAAGCTCCTATGAAAAGCGCTATTCCAAATACCCAACCTGAAAGTGATAATGAAGAAATACCACTATAGAATGCTCCGATATTACATCCATAAGCTAATCTAGCACCATATCCCATTAAAAATCCTCCAAGAATAGCAGCTATTACTTGCTTTTTACTTTTTATTTTTTTTATTTTAAATTGTGATGCCATGAGAGTAGAAAATAAGGCTCCAAATATAACGCCTAAATTTCTTATAGAACCTGGATCATTTAAAAATCCAGATTTTAAAGTTGCTTGAGCGCTTTTTGTACTAAAGTAACTCCAACTATCAACACTCCCACCAAAAAGTTCTAAAATCCAAGCACCCCAGTTTGCTAAAGAACCTGTGACACCCCATGGATTTCCAGTAACTGCAAAAGTTACTATTTGAAAAATTGAAAGTAGAACAGCTCCCATAACATAAGTTATAGGGTCCTTAAACCAAAGTTTGTAATATTTATTATTCTTTATATCCAAAGAGATTACCTCCTTAATTTTCTTTAGTAATAATAGAAAAGGCATATTATGCCTTTTCTATTATTACTTCCCATTCACCGTCATCTACTTCTTCGATTTCTACATTGTGTCCTTCTTTTCTTGCCCATTCAGGTACATTTTTCATTGCACAGCTGTGGTCGATTTGTACTATAAGCACATCACCAGCAGATAAATCCTTAATAGCGTTTTCTGCTTTAACTAATGGAATTGGACAAGCCTCGCCTAGACAATCTAATACTACTTCTTTCATTTTAGAAATCCTCCTTAAAATTTTTAATTAATAATTAGTATTTTAATTAGCTTCATTGGTTTTTTTATTTTCCCATTTATCAGCTAAAATATACACACTTGCAATAATAAGTAACTGTACAACTACAGCACCAGCCCAACCAAATATATCTGGAAGAAAAACAGACTGGCCTTTAGATATAAACATTTTATGCCACCAATCGAAGTTGTGTGCTCCAACTAAAGAACCTATAACAAAAAAAGCTAAAGATAAAACTTGCATTTGAAAGCCTTCTCCTACTCGCATAAGAGTTCCTGAAGCACATCCTCCAGCGATTACCATACCAATTCCAAAGATTATTCCTCCAAATATAGTAGCAAAACTTATTGGAACTATGTAACCTTGACCAGGAATAGGAAGTCCATTTATATGAGCTCCATATTTTATTGCTGTAAAACCTGGAGTAGTAATTGCTAAAGCGACCATTACGGCTCTTGTTAAAGATGTGCTTCCTG
>CAZFTH010000218.1:0-2666 GCA_964521745.1 uncultured Peptostreptococcaceae bacterium | reverse complement strand
AGCTAAGTCAGTGTATTCTATTTTGTTTTGAAGTCTGTTTAGAGCATCTATAATCATCTGCTTATGGTCAAAGGCAAGGTCTTTAACTATTAAGTGACCATCTTCAGAGATTAAGCTTACATCTACTATCTCATCAGCTTTTCTAATAGGCTCTATAGAAAACCAAGAAGCAGATGAGCTGTCTGTTTTTTGAGAGATTTGTATATTAATGTCGCTTTTTTTTACAAGAGCAAGGTAGGCTACGCTGACAACTCTTCCTCTCTCATCTCTACTTATATCTCCATAGGTATATAACTGCTCCATATATAGGTTTTTGATTCCAGTCTTTGCATAGAGCTTTTCTCTAGCGCAATCATCGAGGTTTTTATCATAGTCTACAAAGCCTCCAGGAAGTGACCAAAATTTGTTATATGGTTCTTCATATCTCTTTATTAATAAAATTTGTAAGGTTTTTTCGGGTACTTTTCTTTTGTCATCTTCAGGTTTATCAGCTGCTGTCAAAATAACGATGTCATTTGCCAGACTTAGTTTTTTATAATCTTTAAACTCCATTTCATCCTCCTTCTTACTTAATAACAATTTGTACTTAAGTAAGTTTAAAAAATATACTTAGTTACACTTTGTATCTAAGTATATTTTGATTATATATCATGTTATATCAAAAAGCAATAGTTTTATAGCAAAATTATTATAGCAATTCCGAGTACTATCCTGTACCAGCCAAAAGCCTTAAAATCATGCTTCTTGATAAAGCTCATAAGGAATTTGATAACTGCTACGGATACTATAAAGGCTACAGCCATTCCTAAAATTAGAATAAAAAGTTCTGAGGCTGTGAAAACAAAACCGAATTTTAAGATTTTGAGTGCACTAAGCCCAAACATTACTGGTACAGCTAGAAAAAAAGTAAATTCTGCTGCAGCTACTCTAGATACTCCAATGATGAGTGCTCCAATAATAGTAGCACCTGATCGAGATGTACCAGGTATGATAGATAGAACTTGAAATAGTCCTATAAGCCAAGCGGTTTTGTAAGTGATTTCACTTAGATTAGTGATACTAGGAATGCGCATTTTATTCCAATTTTCTACTATAATAAACCCAATGCCATAAATAATCAAGGTTGTAGCTATAACAATTGGTGTATGAAAATTTGCTTCTATATAATCATCAAAAAGAAGCGTAATAACTGCTCCAGGTATACAGGCAACTACCACTTTAAACCAAAGTGAAAATATTTCTTTTTTAATTATAAGATTTAGAAAAGGTTTTCTGAAATTCAGAATATTTTGATATAATAGACTTAAGTTAATTATGACTTTAGAAAGGGGTATGATTATGAAACTTCCTATTATAGGAATATCAGGGACTATGATGAAGGATAATAATGATATGTTTGAAGGCTATGAAAAATCATATGTTATGGATGATTATGTTCAGGCAGTGCTAAGGGCAGGAGCTGTTCCTATAGTTCTTCCAATTATAGACTCGAGCGAAAAAATAAACGAATATGCAAAGCTGATTGATGGCTTAATATTGACAGGAGGTCATGATGTAAATCCTCTTATCTATGGTGAAGAACCTGATGTAAAAGTTACAGAGATTCTTCCAAAGAGAGATTTTCTGGATTATGAGCTAATAAAATATACTACTGAGCTAGATAAGCCTATATTAGCTATATGTAGAGGAATGCAGATTTTAAATACATATCATGGAGGCACCCTATACCAAGATAACTCATACTGCAAAACTTTTCATATAAAGCATATGCAAGTACATAATCCAGATGTAGCTACTCACACGATAAAAATAGAGCCAAACAGCGTTCTTGAAAGTGTGCTTGGAAACCATGCAGTTGTAAACTCATTCCATCATCAGTCAGTAAAAGGTTTAGCGGAGGGTTTTAGAATAACAGCAGAATCTAAAGACGGAATAGTAGAAGCTATAGAAAGAAACTCGGAGCAGTGGTGCGTAGGGGTGCAATTTCATCCAGAAATCTTGTCCCACAAGGATGAGAAAATGCAGGCGTTATTTAATGTATTTATAGGAGCGACAAGGAAGTAAATTAGCTATGATATACTTAAGAAATTTTAGTTTTCCAAGTGAAGACAGAGAATACAACTTTATTTTAGATGAAAAAAGAACTTGTTTTGACACATTTTATCCCTTTAAAATACTATCGAAAAATGATTTTACTGAAATTGATTTTGAGCCAGTTACTATCTTATATGGAGGTAATGGCTCAGGAAAATCTACAGCCCTAAATGTAATCGCAGAGAAAATAGAAGCATCAAGGGATACGATTTTTAATAAAAGCAATTTTTTTAAAGATTATGTGGATATGTGTGATATGGATGAAGTAAAAGTAGCAGAAATAAAAAGAATCATAACCAGTGATGATGTTTTTGACTATATTCTCAATCTTAGAAATCTAAATGAGGGGATAGACAATAAACGAGAAAATCTTTTTGGAGATTATCTCGATGCAAAATATTCTGGTTTTAAGATGAAATCCCTAGAAGATTATGAAGAACTCAAAAAAGTTAATAGTGCAAGAAGCAAAACTATGTCTAAATTTATAAGAAAAAATCTTATGTCAAATGTACGGCTATACTCAAACGGAGAGAGCGCTTATAGATATTTCATAGAAAAAATAACTGAAAATG
>CAZFTH010000217.1:0-2680 GCA_964521745.1 uncultured Peptostreptococcaceae bacterium | reverse complement strand
CCAATTATCTGCCCTGGAATAGCAATATAAAGCACCCCGAATACTAAAATATTTATTATTGCTACCTTCATGCCTTGCTTTATTATACTATCGCAGGAATCTATGTCATTTCTTCCTAAGGCTTGACCTACCATTACAGATATTGCCATTGAAAGTCCGCCCAATATAATAAAGGTATAATTAAATAATTGTGCACCTATATTAAATGCCGCACTTCCTTCTGCTGCTCCAACGCTGTATACCAAGCTAAACATAAGCATTCCAGTTATAGGCCTTGCTACTTGCTGAAGGCATGCCCACCCACCTATTCTTAAAATTCTAGTCGAGGTTTTTAGATTAAATCCTAAGCTTTCAATTAGCTTTTTTAAATCAAAGTTATAAATTCTTCCAAAAACTATGTAGCCTATTGCTATGCTTGCTGCTATATTCGAAATTACTGTCGCAAATGCAGCTCCTGCTATTCCAAAATCAAATATAAACATAAGTATATAATCCAAAATAGCATTTATTATGTTTGATAGACCAAATATAAAAAGAGGTGTTCTTGTGTCTCCCATAGCCTGAAGAATAGTTCTAAGTGTAGAGTTTAAAAAAACAAAAACTGTTCCAAGAAACATAATTCCTAAATACTCAGATGAATATTTAAGAATACTAGCGCTTGGCTTAAAAAAAACTTCCAAAATACTTGTAGTAAGAAAATATCCAGATAAGCCTAGAACCATTCCTACACAAGCAGATAGTAGCAAAGAATTGCCGCTTATACTTCTTATAGCCTCCCAGTTTTCTTCTCCAAAGCTTCTAGCGATTAGAGCAATGGTTCCAGCTGATACAAGAGTAGACATCACAAATACAACTCCAGAAATGGAATTTGCTATTCCTGAAGAAGCTGATTGCTCAAGACCAAGCTGAGATATGAAATAGGTGTCTACTGTAGCTAGAAGGGATTGAAATACCATTCCCAGCATAACAGGCCAAGCTAAACTGAGTATTTTTTTTATGTCAGTTTTCATTATTATCTCCCAAGATTAGTTCGTCATATTGTGAATCCATTTTCCTGATTTAAAGCGTCTTCTAATAAATATATATTTTACTATTTCTTCCATACCTGTTAATGCTACTACATAATATACCTCTAAATTCAGAATAAATGCTCCTATAAATGCCATAGGAATACCTATGGTCCAAAGAGTAAGCCCTTGTATTTTAACTGCATATTTTGAATCACCTGCACCTCTTAAAACTCCAACTATCATGATAAAAGTGTAGCTTTTTATGAGGAGAAGTATAGCATTTACATACAAAATTCTTTTGGTATCATTAAGAACTGTATCTGACATTTTGAAAAAATATACAAAATCGTTTGCTGTTAAAAATATTACCGTTGCTATAATTATAGCTATAATCAGAGCAAACTTATACAGTCTTTTTGCATATAACTTACCTAAATCTTCTCTTTTTGCACCTATTTCTTTACCCACGATAACCATAGCCGAATTTCCAAGTCCAATTATTACTATCATAAGAAGGTTCATAACAGTGCTCGTAACCTGTATAGCCGCTGCCGTTCCTATACCCATTCTTGCATATATGACATTATAAGTAAGATTTCCAAGTCCCCAAACAAACTCATTTATAAGCACTGGAAGCATTCCAGCATACACTACTTTTATAAACTTGAAATCTAGCATTTTAATATGAGAGAAATTAATATTGAGCAGATTACTTTTTTTATACACATAAATTAAGATTATCATAGTTTCTATTATTCTTGCAATAACAGTTGCTATAGCCGCTCCCTTTACTCCCATAGCAGGAAAGCCTAGCTTTCCAAATATCAAAATATAATTAAGCAATACATTTACAATCAATGCAGCTATACTTCCTACCATAGGTATAAATGTATTTTCTGTACTTCTTAAGGAAAATGCAAAAGCTATTGTTATTGCTGTAAATATATAACTTAAGGCAACTATCTTCAAATAATCGCCTCCTGTAGCTAGTACTGATTTATCTGAATTAAAAACTGAAATAATTTCATCTGAAAAATAAATTCCAGCAAGCATAAATATAATACCTATTACAAAGCTAAAACTAAGTGCAAGTGAAGTAGTTTTCTTTATACTTATTTCATCTTGCTTTCCCCAAAACTGAGATATGAAAATTGAGCATCCAGCATTTACACCAAAAAGCATTAGTGTAAAAAAGAAAAAGTACTGATTGGCTATACCAACTGAAGCTAAATATAGTTCTCCTAATCTACCTATCATTACTGTATCCATGAGATTGAGTAATGATGCTATAAGATTTTGTACTATTATCGGTATAGTTAGCATCATAACTCTTCTATAAAATACTTTCTGTTCATTATTAATCTGTAGTTTTTCTATCATAGTCATAGTTTCCCTCCACAAAAAAAGCAACCCCAATTGAAGTTTTTTCAAAGTGGTTGCTTCTTCACCTATTATATAAGTTTTAGATATAAAATTTTACCTGTCTAGATGTTATTATATTATTAGTCTGTAAAATGTCAAGAATAATTTTTATATATAAATATTTGTTATTTTCTTTTTAATTGGGTACAATTAAGAGAGACACAATAATTAGATAAGGAAGGTGTATTACATGATAAGTGAAAAAATGTTAAACGCAATCAACGAGCAAATTAAATTGGAGTTTGAAT
>CAZFTH010000216.1:0-2689 GCA_964521745.1 uncultured Peptostreptococcaceae bacterium | reverse complement strand
TTCGAGTACAGGCTGTCCTAGAAGGTGACCCACTATGGCATGACCTGCCTCATGATAGGCTACGATTTTACGCTGGCTATCTGATTCTAAAGGCTTGTCTTTTTTATCTCCCTTGATTAGGATTCTAAGGTAGGCTTCATCTATATCAGTCTGCTCGATTAGTTCATGGCCGTTAATTACAGCCTTTATAGCGGCCTCATTCATGAGATTTTCAAGCTCAGAAGGACTAAAACCTATGGTTTTTTTAGCGAGGTTTTCTATTATTACACTTTCAGATATTTTTTTACTTTTTACATAAAGTTCAAGTATACTCATACGCTCATTTCTATCAGGAAGAGGAACAGCAAGCTGTCTATCAAATCTACCTGGACGAGTAAGAGCAGGGTCTAAATCTTGAAGTCTATTAGTAGCGGCTATAGTAATTACAGCTTCTTTACCACTAAAACCGTCTAGCTCATTTAGCAGTGCAGTTAGAGTTTTGTCATCCTCAGAAGTTCCTCTGTTTTGACCTCTAGCACCACCGACTGAATCTATCTCATCTATAAATACTATGCAGGGAGCATTTTTTCTAGCTGTCTTGTAAAGCTTTCTAACCCTTCTAGCACCTAGACCTACGTATAGCTCCACAAAATCAGAACCGTTAACCTTGAAAAATGGAACTCCAGCTTCTCCGGCTATGGCTTTTGCCATTAGAGTTTTACCTGTGCCGGGAGGACCGTAAAATATTACACCATTAGGAAGCCGCGCTCCTATATCGTTATACTTTTTTGGATTTTCTAAGAAGTCCAAAATGTATTTTGAATCGTTTTTAAGAGAGTTATAGCCTGCTATATTGCTAAAATTCGTATCAGGCACCTTTGTTGTGATTTCATTTTCTTTTGGATCCATACCTCTTTGATAAAATACTAGAAAGCCCATGATTAAAGCTACTGGGAGCATAATCTGGAAGGTAGATAAAAGAAAATAAACCAAATCATTTGGAGGATTAAAGCTAAATACTCTTATGCCCTTTGCAAGAAGCTCCGAGCGAAACTCTGGATAGGCAGGATTTTCAGTTATAAATTTGAATTTCCCATCCTTAGGAAGTATTTTAGTATCGACAGATGTTTCTTTAGTTTTATCAAGGTCCTCAAGCAGAGTTTTGTAATCTTCATCAGGAGTTATCTTTTGAGAATTTAGATATCCTAAAGTTGGAAGAAATTGCATATTGCTGTTATTTGAGCTTAAAAATACATATTTTATTTGATTTTTTTCAATCATCTGCTGGAACTGGGTGTATGGAATATATGAAACTTCATCCTTTTTATCTTTTTGGAGCAGGACATTGCCGTACATTGCCAAGCTGTAAATCACAAACATAACTATTATTATGAAAGAAATTCTTCGTTTGGTAAGCTTTTTCTTAATTTTTTCAAGCTTTTCTTTTTTACTCATTTTTCATCACCTTTTTTGTAAATAGATAATTTTATTATACACTATTTAAAGAAGAGAGAGATAATTATCCAATCTTTCTTTAAAAATTAGTCGCGTTATGTCATAATCTAATGAGATGATTTATTATGAAGTTTAATTGGAGGACAAATATTTGAGAATTATAGATATGAAAGGGATAATAAAAGGTCAGGATGTTCCTAAAATAGCATATAGACCTGTTAAATCTCTAGAAGATAGAATATATTTTGAAAAAATTCAGGGTACTTTAGAAGAGCAGTGGACTGAAGGCATATATAGATATGATATAGCTGAGCAAAAGCTAACAAGAGTAGATACAGGAGAGCATTCAAATAATCCGTCCATGTATGATATAGAAGTTCCAGGCTCATATGAAGATGTATTGGCTATAAAGGATATGGATTACATCTATTACTGTGTATCATCTGAAGCAGAGCAGGAGCATATACTTAATTTTTTTAGGCTTAATCTTCAGACAGACGAGCAAGATGATATACTTAATTTTAGTTTTTTAAAGGATGAGTTTGTTTATAAGGGACTTGAGATATTGGCTGAAGGTTATTTTGTATTTACACTTTCAGATGCTAAGACGCCTTTTGAAAGCAACCAGTACGATAAGGTATATCTAGTGGATGTAGACCAAAGAAGAATCCATGAGATTCATGACCTACTATTTAAGCTCACTGCTGGAAAAAGAGAAGTAATAGGCAAGGAAGTAAAATATTTGCTAATTGAAGAGGTTTATCTATCTGAAGAAGAGGAGCTAGAGCTTCTTTTGTCAGATGAAGTAGAACTTGCTATAGATATACCAGAAGGTATGACTGAGGATTTTGTATTTAAAAATAGCCTTAGAATATTGCCGTTTCAAAATTTTTTAAACTTAGTAAAATCAGGTAGTAGACATTATGAATACAAGGTATTAGATAGGATATTTATGGACGGGGTAATCAGAATAGTAGGAGAGACTCCCAAAATGCTTTACTATAAGAAAAACAAGCATGAGCATGTTCTAAATTCAAGTCGTGATTTTAATGAAAGACGGCTAAAAGGCAAAGAAGAAATTTTCTCTATAGATAAGCAAACTCTCAACATTTCAAAGATAATGGAGCTGGGAGATAAGAGCCTGCTTGCATTTGAGGATGAAACTGTATATGAGATTGAAGAGGACAATGAAAAGGTTAAAATAGCATCCTCAAGAGGAGATAGCTTCTCTTTTGAGTATGAAAAGGATGTATCT